>CAMHCL010000036.1 GCA_946183625.1 uncultured Lachnospiraceae bacterium | reverse complement strand
GTTAAGAACCTGTCAATCTTCGGAGTTAAGAATGCCTACGTATACATTTACGATGAACCGATAGTTCATAAGCAGTTTGATGAATTTGTGATACCGGACAATGTAAGGCTCAAGGTTGCCATGACCGGTGGCAGGATCACTTGCGTTCCTGAACATGAGCAGGAGATGACTATCGACCATTTATTCAATAATAAATTTATCACAAATGATTATTTCAATATGATTCTGATGCCGCTTTATTTCAAGGAAAAACTGTATGGAAGCGTTCTGTATGATCTTACAGATGTGTCCTACAGGAGTGGGGATTTCCTGGCAAATCAGTATGCTACAGTAGCAAGAGTTATTGATGTTTTGAAGCACAGCGACGTGCAGTAAGAATATATTTTGATGTAATATGATTGTTAACTTGGGAGGGTAAACAATATGGCAGCAGCAAAGTGGATCATGGTAGTAGATGATGACACATCAAATCTTCAGATGGCGGGACATATACTCAGCAAGAATAATATGCGTGTCACGGCTCTTAAGTCAGGAAGCGCGCTTCTGGATTACATTGGCAAGAACGGAACTCCTGATCTGATTCTTCTGGATATTAAAATGCCTGAAATGGATGGATTTGAAACTCTGTCAAACTTGAGAGTTTTAGAAAAACAGAAGGGGTTAAATGAGACGCCGGTCATATTCCTGACAGCTGATGAGAATACAGGAACAGAAACCAGAGGTTTTGAGGTTGGTGTATCTGATTTTATCAGAAAGCCTTTCAATCCTGATGTTCTTCTTAGGCGTATTAATAACGTTATCTCAATGCAGTCTGAGATGATCAATCTGAAGAATGAGGCTACAAGAGATAAGCTGACAGGACTTCTGAATAAGGGCGCTGCAGGCGTGGAGCTCTCTACCATGTGTAATGAGGAACTGGGCTGTCTTATGATGATCGACCTGGATTCCTTCAAGCTGGTAAATGATATATATGGACATGAGATGGGTGACAAAGTTCTCATATCCTTTGCAAATATAATCAAGGAAACAGTTCCTGATAACAGCAGAGTGGGAAGAATCGGTGGCGATGAGTTTGTAGCATTTTGCTACCAAATGACCATGGAGGACAGTGTTGCCCAGATAGCCAAGGATCTTAATGAGAAGCTCCTTGCATCTGCAAAGGAAATGATGGGTGAGGACATGAATATTCCTCTTGGCGCATCTGTAGGTGCAGTAATGGTTCCTAGATATGGTAACGATTATACATCACTTCTGAAGCTGGCAGATAAATGTCTCTATAAGGTTAAGAAGAATGGAAAGCATGGATATTCGATCTACGATACATCGGTCATATCCGAGGAGGAAGAGAATTCAGTTCAGATGGATATCAAGTCCCTGTCTGAAATCCTGGGAGAGAGAAATGTACCGAGCGTTGCACTTCAGATGGATATGGATGCATTCTCTTATGTATATCGCTATATCATCCGTTACATAGCGCGTCATAACGTGAATGCGTGCAAGGTTCTCTTTACACTGAACAAGAAGGAGGGAACTCCTGATGATATCTACATGGATCAGTGTGATGAGTTCGGTAACCATGTAAGACATTCCCTTCGTAAGTCAGATATCATGACCAGAAGCCGTTACAATCAGTACTATGTATTCCTTACAGATATTCGTGAAGAGTTCACTGAGAGAGTTATAAAACAGATAGTTGATTCCTGGGGTGAAGCATATGAAGAGGGTATAGAGATAGTTTATGACAGTGAATTCGTTCGTAGTGAAGTTGGTCCTCTTATGCAGGATGAGGATAAGTTCGTGATCATGGTTGATGACGACGAGAAGAATCTGAAGCTTGCAGGAAAGCCACTTACCGATGCAGGTATAAAGGTTATAGGACTTACCTCAGGACAGGAACTTATAGACTACCTGGATCAGAATGAAGAACTTCCAGACCTTGTACTTCTTGATATCAGAATGCCTGGAATGGATGGCTTTGAAACTTTGAAGAAACTCAGAGATATGGGTGGTGATGCAGGAAGAGTATCAGTAGTATTCCTGACAGCAGATGACAGTTACGGAACAGAAGCAGATGGGCTTGCCCTTGGTGCCATGGACTTCATAAAAAAGCCTTTCGTGCCTGAGATAATGACACTCCGTGTATCACATATCCTGGAGCTGGTAATGCTCCGCAAGAGATTCCACAAGGTTCTGACTACAAAGGATTGAACGGTTAAAGGCAGATAAATAACACGATATAACAATCGACAATTTATAACAGGTGACACTTAGTGAAGAACAAGAAACAAGACAGAGTTGAATTATATGAATCATCACAGCTGCTGATACTTATCGGCTACAGCATATTTGCAGTAATGCTGATAGCTGGATCTATTGTTATGCACTGGGAGATATGGGGAATCATCCTCGTAGCCATAGCTCTGATAGCTGTATGGTTCATGCATATAACTGAAGTATCGACGACCTATAGCAGAACATGGTTTTATGCCATTATTACCATGCTGACGTTTTTCTTCTATGGCGTTCATATCAGCAGTACATTTGACATAGCGATTGTTATGGCGGCTATAATTCTGATATTTGCCAGAACAGGAATAAAGAAGATAATTAATTTCGGCCTCGTTACATTTTACGTGACAATGGCTTATGACGTGGTTGTGGGCGTATCGCAGAATGGTGCGGATCAGCTCTATTATATAAGAGTTGCGATACACGTGATCATGATCAGCATGGTTGCGTGGTTTGCGGTCACAATCATCGACAAGTGGTTCCAGGTTCTGGCGGTTTCCAGAGAAGAGATCGACGAACTTACTGAGGCTACGGAACGACTGAATGACTTCCTGGCAAATGTATCGCATGAGCTTCGTACTCCTATCAACGCTGTAATCGGTCTGTCCGGCATCTGCATTGATAAGGAAGATGATGAAGAGATACGTACTGACATGATCGCTGTCCGCAGTGCAGGCCGTAAGGTGGCTGAGCAGATCGGCGACATCCTTGATTATTCTGAAATTGACAGAGGCGGTCTTGTGAAGAACAGCGAGGACTACATGCTGTCATCACTCATGAATGACCTTGTTACAGAACTCCGTGAATATAAGACAAATGGAGTTGAACTGGTTATAGATATCGATCCTGCCATACCGGCTGTTATGAACAGCGATGTGGCTAAGATCAAGAAAATACTTAAGGCTCTCATATCAAATGGTCTGAAGTATACAAACGAAGGCGGAGTATACGTTAAGATTGATTGTGAGAAGCACGATTATGGTGTAAATCTCCGTATCGAAGTTACAGATACGGGTATTGGTATTTCGGAAGAAGACCTGGGAATGATCTACGAGAGATTCTATCAGTCTGATTCCAGCAGATCCAGAGTCGGAGGCGGTCTGGGCCTCGGACTTGGTATTGTTAATGGCTTCGTGGCTACGCTTGGTGGTTTCATGACTATCACCAGCAAGGTGGATGAAGGCACGACTGTTCGCGTCAGCATTCCACAGGTTGTAATAGATTCACAGAGCTGCATGTCATTTACTAATCCGGATAAGCTTTGTCCGGGTGCGTTCTTACATTTCGACAAATTCCCAAATCCACTGGTAAGAGAATATTACAATTCCGCGGTGTTTAACATTGTTAAGGGACTTGGTGTTCCTATGCACAGAGTTGAAAACGCAGAGGGCCTTGAAAAGCTGGTTGAGTCCGTTGAACTGTCCCATCTGTTCGTTGGTGAGGCAGAGTACCTTGCAAGCAAAGACCTCATCGAGAGGATTGCAGATGATATTCCAGTTATCATAGTTTCTGAGGTAGGATTTAAGGCGCCTGCAGGAAGTGGCTGCAAGATACTTGAGAAGCCATTCTATTGCTTCCCTGTTGTTTCTGTTCTTAACTCTGATACAAAGGGCAGAAAGATCAGCAATAAGCATATGGTACTTAACGATGTCAGCGGCCTCGTAGTTGATGATGAGCCTATGAACCTCATCGTGGCAAAGAGTATATTTGCAAGATACGGCATGAAGGTCTTCACTGCAAACTCCGGTATGGAGGCAGTTGAAATGTGCCGCAACGAGAACTTTGATATCATCTTTATGGATCACATGATGCCGGGAATGGATGGTGTGGAAGCTCTTAAGAGAATCCGTTCAGATGTTATGGGTCTTGCACATAACACACCTGCTGTTGCACTTACTGCGAATGCTATGAGTTCAGCAAAGCAGATGTTTATGTCAGAGGGCTTTGATGGATTTGTCAGCAAGCCTATAGAGATTGAAGAACTGGAAAGAACACTGAAGAAGATTCTTCCTTCAAATTCGATTTCTTATGTATTCGTGGAAGAGCTTGATTCAGCAGATAACAGCAAGACAACATTTGCTGCAAAGATGGCTAGTACATCAGAAAAATCAGGTGCAGATTCTGATGTTATGGAATTCGCTCCTGGTGGAGAGACAGATGTAAATGAAATTAAGACACAGGCTGCACCTGAGAAGTCGGAACCTGTCACCTTCAGCGCAAAGCTCAAGGCGGCTGGTGTTGACGTGGAGACAGGTGTTGGTTACTGTGCAGGCGATATAGAATTCTATAAGGTTATCCTTACTCAGTTTGTAAATGAGTCGAAGGGTAAGATAACAAATATGAACAAGCACTCTGAAGCAAAGGAGTGGAAGGATTACGAGATAATCATCCACGCTGTAAAGAGTACTTCTAAAATGATAGGCGTCATGGGACTGTCTGATGAAGCCCTTAAGCTTGAGAAAGCCGCTGATAATGCTGATGAAGCTTACATAGCTGAGAACCATTCCAGAGTTATGGATATGTATTCTGAAACCAGTGAGAAGATCGCTGGTGCTCTTGGCATTGCAGCGCCTGAGATGAACGCCGGCTCTGATGACGTAATGGAGTTCAGCCCTGATTCTTCTGATGAAGTGATGGAATTTGGTCCATCCTCTGATGATGTGATGGAATTCGCACCGGAAAAGGAGGAATCATGATATGAAGAGTAATAAAATGCAAGAGTATATATTAAATGATTCCGTAGATGTAAAGAAGAGATCCTTCGTGCTAAACTTTATTACGATCATGATGGTTCTGGGTATCACTACACTGGAAATCCTTTTTGTCCCGAGCATGAGAACCATTGCCATCAGTACTGTTATCTACATACTATTCATTTGCGGAATAGGCCTTATTTCCATTAAGAAAGACAAGATACAGGTTGGTGCGATTCTTATCTCAGCATGTATGTGTTTTGTATATTTCCCTATTACATTTGTTAACAGTGGTGGTATACGTGGAGCGGGACCAATGTGGTTCGTCTTTAATATGTTCCTTATAAGTGTTTTCCTGGAAGGGAAGATCAAGAATATATTCTATGCTTTAGAGGGATTAGTTGGACTGGGATGCTTTATCGTGGCAGCTACTCATCCGGATATATTCCCAATCTATGACAGCATGGCGTCTCGTGTATATCTGTTCACAGCCATGGTGCTCATAAGTGTTGGAATCATATTTATGATCCGTTTCGAGGATATTATCTATGAAATGGAGAATAAGAAGGCTCAGGAACAGAGAGAAGAGATAGAGTCGTTAAATGCGGCTCAGAACAGATTCTTCTCAAGCATGAGCCACGAGATCCGTACACCTATAAATACTATCATCGGACTTAACGAGATGATCCTTCGTGAGTATATCAGCGATGAGGTTGCCGATGATGCAGTAAATATCAGAGTTGCGGGTAAGCTGCTCCTCAACCTGATAAATGACATACTTGATATGTCCAAATTCCAGGCAGGAGATATGAATCTTCTGATAGAACCATACTCTCCTGGAAATATGCTTTCTGATCTTGTTGGTATGCTGTGGATAAGAGCTAGAGAGAAGAATCTGGAATTCAATGTAAATGTAGAACCGGATATTCCTGCTGAGCTTATGGGCGATGAAGTCAGGATCAAGCAGGTTCTGATGAACATTTTAAATAATGCTATTAAATATACTAAAGAAGGTTCCATTACTCTTTCTGTCGAATGTGAGAAGCTGGATGGAGATAATGAATATAACATTATCTATTCCGTAGCTGATACCGGAATGGGTATCAAGAAAGAGGATATACCATATCTCTTCGATGCATTTAAGCGAGTCGACGAGACGAGCAATAAGCATATAGAGGGAACAGGACTGGGACTCTCTATCGTTAAGCAGTTTCTGGATCTCATGGGTGGTAAGGTTACTGTTAATAGTGTTTATACCAAGGGAACTACATTTATCGTAGAGATACCTCAGAAGGCCGCTTCTGACAAGCAGCTGGGTGAGTATGACTATAAGAAGAAGCATGGCATTGGAAAGAGAACAAACTACAAGCAGAAGTTTGAAGCTCCTGAAGGACACATCCTCGTTATTGATGACAATGAGGCGAACCTACTGGTAGTTACGAAGCTGCTCCGTGATACCAAGCTTCAGATAGATACAGCTAAGAGCGGTGCAGAAGCTCTGCAGTTCACGCTGAATACCAGATACCATATGATATTCATGGATCATCTGATGCCGGAGATGGATGGTATCGAATGTTACCATGCTATCAGGGCACAGGCAGGTGGTCAGAACCGCGAAACTCCGATAGTTATCCTTACTGCAAATGCAGGCGAGGAGAATCGTTCACTCTATGCAATTACAGGCTTTGATGGATATCTTATAAAACCTGTAACTGGTGAAAATCTGGAGAGCGAAGTATACAGATTCCTGCCTAAGGAAATAGTGAAGGTGACAAGTGAGGATGGAGATGTAGCTGTAGACTCTGTAATGTGGATGCAGTCCGGCCAGAAGAAGAGGTCGGTAGTTGTAACCACAGAGAGTATAGCAGATCTGCCACCGGCACTCTTAAAGAAATACAAGATAGCCACTATACCGCATCTGGTTCGTACAGAAGAAGGTGTGTTCAAGGATGGCGTTGAGATAGATACAAATGGTGTTCTGGCTTATATGGAGAATATAAATCACAGAGTATTCCCTGGCCCACCGGATGCAAGTGCTTATGAAGCATTCTTTGCAGATCAGCTGACAAAGGCCAACAACGTTATTCATGTTTCTATATCAAGCAAGGTGCAGAGTTCAGGTTATCCAATAGCTCTCGAAGCTGCAAATTCATTTGAAAATGTAACGGTAGTCGACAGTGGCCACCTGTCAAGTGGACAGGGACTCATGGCTATAATTGCAGCCAGACTTGCAGATGCAGGTATGAACAAGAATGAAATACTTGCGGCTGTGGAGAGAATCAAGACCAGGGTGAATACAAGCTTTGTAGTAGACAGTCTTGAATACCTTGCAAGATCGAATCAGGTGACAAGGAACAGGGCTAATCTGACAAAGGCATTTATGGCAAGACCACTCCTTGTGATGAAGGATGGTGAAATGAAAGCTAAGAAGATGTATTTCGGTTCCAGAGAGAATACCTGGAAGAAATATATAGATTCATCACTTTCAGGACTTGCGCCGGAGAAGACGGTTATATTTGTAACTTACGTTGGACTAAATAAGAAAGAATTAGATTGGATACGTGAGAGAATAAAGAAGAAAGGTGATTACGAAACAGTTATCTTTGAACAGGCTAATGCTACCATAGCAGCAAACTGCGGCCCTGGTACATTTGGCCTCATAACAATAGAGAAAGCAGTAAGCAAATAAACTACAGCAGGGGTATTAGTAGCAGAAAACAGAGGTGAACAGATGGAAGTTTACAAGGATTTGGACAAGCTGCCTACAGGAAGGGCAACGGATGAAATTACAGAAGGATGTATGGTACTGGAAGGCGGCGGCTGGAAAGCGTTGTATACATTAGGTGCGCTGGATGCGCTTATGCTGAACGGCATAAATATGAGCGCCACAGTAGGAATATCCGCCGGAGCTATGTCAGCCGTAGGTTATGTATCGGGCCAGATTGGATGGGCTGCGGGTATAAACCTGAGGTACAGAAACGACAAGAACTACATAGGTGTAGGTGCCATGAAAACTGATCACGGTGTTACAGGATTTACATACCTTTTTGATACTATTCTTAAAGAACATCCTGTTGACAAGGCAAGACTCATGGACGACTCCCGCAGACTGGCCATAGGCGTTACGAATATGCTCACCGGTCAGACTGAGTATATGGAGAAGGGCAAATGTAACTTATCCGCTGCAGTTCGTGCATCGGCTACGGTTCCATATGTATCACGTCCTGTTGTAATAGGTGGTGTTCCATATCTGGACGGAGGCTGTTCTACCAAGATCCCATATCCTTGGGCAGTGGAGCAGGGCTATAAGAAGATAATAGTCATCAAGACCAGAGAGTGGGATTACAGAAGAAACGAAGCACCTAGGAAATCCAACAAGATGTACAGAAAATACCCTGAATTCGTAAAGAGTTTGAATCATGCAAATTCGGATTTTAACGAGATGACAGATGAACTCTTCACCAAGAATTCAGAAGGGCGAATATACGTAATAGCACCTTCAGAGGTTGTAACCGTATCCAGATTCGAAAGTGACCTGGACAAGATCGGCGACCTGTACTGGCTGGGTTATAATGATGCCATGAATAGCATGGATGATATCAAGGACTATCTGGCAAGAGAAACAACAGAAGTCGAAGAAGACGAAGAAATCGATGATTATGAGTTTTAGGAGAGAGGGCAATATGAAGAAATGAGACAAATAATACTTGCCATTGTAACAGCTTATATGTCTTATCATGTTTATAGGAGGTTTCTTCCTTTATGGTTCCATAAGTGCATTCATATATATGATGTTGAAGATCGTGCTGGCTAAGGATTCAGGTAAATTGAATGAGCCTGGCATTCTCAACATTTCTCATTGGTACCTGCATCAGCATTGGTAAGCATTTCGGCAGTGACAATCTGGGAATGTTCCTGTATAACCTGCTGATATTTATCTTTTCAACATGGATATTCTGGATGGTGATCAGGCTTTTCAACAAGATGAAGACTCCGAGATGGCTGTGCTACCTGGCGACTGTCTATTATGTGATATTACCGATAGTAAGATATTATCTGGTTACTGTATGTAAGGATACTCTGTATGCGCTTACAGTGATGCTGATTGTTTTGCAGCTGATCGATATGAGGTCGGAAGCTCATCGGTATTCTGGGACTGGTGGGATTCTTCCTGGTAAATGTACTTCGTGCTTTTGTGGAGCATAAGGTGTGGTACCGTAATCCTGGTGATAATCATCCTGTATTCTGGTATACCACCTTCGGAGTGTTGTCGGTATATTCGCTGATCATAATTGAGATATTTACATTGGTGAAGAAGCTGATACTGAATCTGTATCAGAAGAGTAAGGTGGAGAAATGATGAAGGAACAATTCGCTAGAACAGAGATGCTTCTTGGAGAAGAAGGATTGGAAAAACTTCATAATGCCCGGGTGGCTGTATTCGGAGTCGGTGGTGTTGGCGGATATGTCGTGGAAGCACTGGCAAGGGCCGGTGTAGGAACGCTGGATATAATTGATAATGATGAGGTTGATATCACGAATCTCAACCGCCAGATAATAGCTCTTCACAGCACGTTAGGGAAGCAGAAGGTGGAAGTGGCTAAGGAGAGGATACTGGATATAAATCCGGAGTGCAGGGTAAATGTATACAGAACATTTTACCTGCCGGAAACTCAGGATGAGTTTGATTTTACACAGTATGATTATGTGGTGGATGCAATCGATACAGTGACTGGAAAGCTGGCACTTATATGTCAGGCGAGAGATGCGGGAGTTCCGATCATCTCCAGTATGGGAACCGGCAATAAGCTGGAGCCTACAGCTCTAAGGGTTGCCGACATCTATGATACATCTATATGCCCTCTTGCGAAGGTCATGAGACGTGAATGCAGGAAGCGTGGGATTGAGAAGCTGAAGGTCGTATATTCGGTGGAGGAGCCAATTGTTAAATGTACACCTCCGGGTTCTGTGAGCTTCGTACCTTCTGCGGCGGGACTTATCATCGCAAGTGAAGTGGTTAGAGATATAATTTCATAACATAGAAAAACAGCTCCGCAATATGCTGCGGAGCTGCATTTTATTAGTAAATGATATTTATTTCTCTTCGTTCTGAGCCTGTACAGCAAATGCTGCTGTGATGATAGCCATAGAATAAACTTCTGCAGCATTACATCCACGAGACAGGTCGTTGATTGGGGAGTTAAGTCCAAGAAGGATTGGTCCGTATGCTTCGAAGTTACCCATTCTCTGAGCAATCTTGTAACCGATGTTACCAGCATTGATGTCAGGGAAGATAAATGTATTTGCATGTCCGGCAACTTCTGATCCAGGGAACTTCTTCTCAGCAACCTTTGGTACAACGGCTGCATCGAACTGCATCTCGCCATCACATGGAAGGCTAGGATTACGTTCCTTAGTCTTTTTAGCTGCGTTTCTCATCTTATCAACATCCTCGCCCTTTGCAGAACCATTTGTTGAGAAGCTAAGGAATGCAACCTTAGGATCGATACCGAACAGACGAGCACATTTAGCTGTCTCTTCAGCAATCTCAACCAGCTGATCCTCTGTAGGTGAGATAACGATACCACAGTCACCCATGGCAATAACTTCATTATCGCCAGTTGCACGTGGACGTACAAGGATGAAGCATGAGCAAACCATGCTGTTGCCTGGCTTTGTCTTTATAAGCTGAAGTGCTGGACGAACTGTATCAGCAGTTGAGTATGTAGCACCACCGAGAAGGCAGTCTGCATAGCCCATCTTTACCAGCATTGTTCCGAAATAGTTGTTAGTCTTGAGAATTTCTCTAGCCTGATCTTCTGTGACACCCTTGCCCTTACGAAGTTCCATGAACTCTGCAAGCATCTTGTCAGCGTCTTCGAAGTTTTCAGGATCGATGATATTTGCACCTCTGATATTGAAACCGCATTCCTCTGCATTTGCATGGATAACATCAGGGTTACCTACCAGAATTGGCTTAAGGAAGTGACTAGCCAGAAGTCTTGATGAGGCCTCTAGTATACGTGGGTCGTCTCCGTCAGTCAAAACAATTGTCTTATGATTCTTTTTCAGTAAGTTGATCATTGAACCAAAACCGTCCATTTGTTATTCCTCCCGAATATAAAAATAATATATATAGTTTAAAACTCATAGGACTAAAAATCAAGTCGTAAAGACGATTATTTTTACTCTGTGATTTACAGATTTTCTCAGTATAGTGTATAATTGGAAGGGGTGGCCGTACAGGCCGCGCGTCCGCGTGAAATGTGGACGTACACGGAGGTTTTAGACAGATGAAATTTGTGATTCAGAGAGTGAAAAAAGCCAGTGTCACTGTGGATAATGAGGTGATCGGGCATATTGATAAGGGCTTCTTCGTACTTATTGGAGTATGCGATGCCGACGACGAGGCTGTGGCAGATAAAATGATCCGCAAGCTGCTTGGAATGAGGATATTTGCCGACTTAGAGGGTAAGACCAATCTCAGTCTGGAAGACGTGGGAGGAGAGATGCTCCTGGTGTCTCAGTTCACCCTGTATGCAGACTGCAGGAAGGGTAACCGCCCATCCTTCATAAAGGCTGGTTCGCCGGAGCATGCTGAGAAAATATATGATTACATAGTTGATGAGTGCCGCAAGTCCGGGTCAAATGTACAGACAGGAAGCTTCGGAGCTGACATGACATGCGAGATAATAAATGATGGGCCTTTCACCATAGACCTGGATAGCGAGGAACTGAAATGAGTTATATAACCACGGGAACAGGAGTACATTTCGAACCACTGAATCCTGTAAAGGAAGAGATACATTTAGTTGATATAGCACATGCTCTGTCGCTGATGTGCAGAGCAAATGGACATGTTAAGAGATTTTATTCTGTTGGACAGCACAGCATAGCCTGCGCCATGGAGGCGAAGGCCAGGGGAGAGAGTACCAGAGTTGTGCTGGGAGCACTGCTTCATGACGCCAGTGAGTCCTATATCTGTGATATGACAAGACCTATAAAAGAGGGACTTCCTGAATATATACGGGTTGAGGAAGAATTACAGGACCTTATCTGGGAACGCTTTCTGGGAGATGCGGTTACTGACGAAGAGAAGCAGAAGATATTTGATATAGATGATGACATGCTGTCTCTGGAATTCCACCAGCTGATGCCGGAGGATCTGGGAGACAGAAGAAAGAATATAGTCACGGATGTGGTCTGCGCCTACGAGGATCCGGTTGCTGTTGAGAACAGATTCATGGGAATGGCTGAGGAGCTTGTGACAGAGCTTGCTGCTGATAATCCAGAGCTTGAGGCTGTACTTGCTGATATGAAGTCAGCGGAGCATGGTGATAATGCATCAGAGCCTCTGGAATATAAAGTAGTAAGACTTCTGATAGAACGCGGCTTCCACATAACCTGTGCAGAATCCTGTACAGCTGGACTGGTAGCCTCCCGTCTGGTAAATGTACCGGATGCTTCTAAAGTTCTGGATGTGAGCTTCGTAACCTATGCAAATGAAGCTAAGATGAAATACCTGAATGTATCAGAGGTTTCCATTGAAAAGTTTGGAGTTGTGAGTGAGCAGGTGGCTGGAGAGATGGCCCACGGCGCTGCTGAAGCCATGGGTGCAGAGGTTGGTATAGGAGTTTCGGGAATTGCCGGCCCAAGCGGCGGCACTCCGGAGAAACCTGTCGGCACAGTCTGCTTCGGAATATCAATCTGCGGCGAACTTCATACCTACACACAACATTTCACCGACTCCGGCCGAAATGATGTACGCCTTCGAAGCGCAGAATTTGTGTTGAAGAAGTTGGCGGAATTACTTGAAAAAAGCTGATATATAAAAATATATGATTATTGTAGATATGTAAATAGACCGACCTGTGTAATAGTCTATGACAGACCATTGCGGGTCTCGGCGCTTAGCGATTCACGAGTCGAAGACGAAGTGAGAGCTTAGCGAAACGAAGCAGAGGTAAAGCTCTGCTGAGTGACCGTTAGG
>CAMHCL010000035.1 GCA_946183625.1 uncultured Lachnospiraceae bacterium | reverse complement strand
TAGTCACATTTCTATATACATAATTATCTACTGTCTCCAGAAGACATATTGCCTGACATGATATACCTTCGCCGGCTCCTGTGAAGCCAAGGCCTTCCTCTGTAGTGGCCTTGATATTAACACGTCCCTCTTCTATTCCCAGCACATTCGCTATATTCGTAACCATATCAGCGATATAGCCTGCC
This sequence comes from uncultured Lachnospiraceae bacterium, assembly GCA_946183625.1. Lineage (GTDB taxonomy): Bacteria > Bacillota > Clostridia > Lachnospirales > Lachnospiraceae > Eubacterium_Q. The sequence continues at coordinate 13,003 of CAMHCL010000035.1, read as the reverse complement.
ATCTTCGGCTTTTGTGCGATGATAGTTGCATCAATATTTCCAACTATATAGTTTTCCTTATCAAGCATATGTGCTACTTCCTCAAGCAGCTTCAGGCTGTCAGCGCCTTCGTATTTCGGATCAGTGTCAGGGAAATGTTTTCCAATATCCCCCTTTGCCATTGCACCAAGAAGCGCATCCATTATAGCATGTGTGAGACAGTCTGCATCAGAATGTCCCAAAAGTCCCTTCTCATAAGGTATGTTCACTCCGCCAAGGATCAGAGGTCTTCCCTCTACCAGCTTATGAACATCATATCCCATTCCTACTCTCATATATCTTCCTCCAAACCGGCCTGTTGTCTTAAGAACATCCCTAGAATATGATCATACCCAGGTTATCACTCTTCCCAGACAACATCCGAACCATCATTTACATATCTGCCTTCTCTGTAAACAGTATATTTGTTAAATATATTGATCACGCCCATAACTGCCATGAAAATGCCCAGCATTCTTACAATTGCAGTTGCAACATTCATAGGTATGAACACGATAACAGCTCCAAGAATGATTGTCAGAACATTTATTATTACGTACCATACAAATTTATCCGTCTTGTTCTTAATCTTATATACATCCAGTAATGACATGATTCCACTGGCTACTATAAGCACGCCGACTATCTTAAGTATGATAGTAGCAATACTGGATGAGAGTGCTATACACGAAAGCCCTACTCCCACAAGCACAATGGCTAGCACCAGGAGCAATGGTGAATACGAAACTATCAGAGTACAGGCTACAAATGCACCCACTATTATAAAAATAATTCCGATCAGCTTTACTGTAATATCTATAGCACTACCTGGATAAACTATAAAGAAGAGGCCGATCAAAAATAGTATGCATGGCATAGCAAGCGATGCGCCTCTCTTCTCTATAAAATCCTTAATCGATTTATCGCCCATTTATATTCTCCATATAACTAATAATTCTTCCTATAGCATGCCCATCACAGGCAGACATATAGGTATCGTAGAAGTCCTGATAATCCTTATCACTGTAACTGTTCCAGGATCCATCATCCAGAACTTCTTTCAGTTCTTCCACACTCGTTGTCAGCTTGCATGGAAATGTATCGGGATCTACGTAGAACCCTCTTCTCTCAGCATAATCATCTCTGTCAGGACAATATAACAGGAAAGGCTTCTTGTAGACACAGTAATCGAAAAGCGCCGATGAATAGTCAGTAATAAAAAGATCTGCCGATGCATAAAGCTCATCTGTGGACATATCCATCAGTCTTTCATCCATATATTCTTTATATTTATCTATTGTATGAGGATGTGGTTTCATAATAAAAAACCAATCATCCCTTCCTTCAAAGGCTTTATCAATGCCAGATTCAATACCCTTATTTTCAGCACTGGATGCATTCCCTGTAAAGGAAGGCGCATATAGTGCTATCTTCTTGTCCTTAGCCTCTGGAATAGCATTAAACAGCTTATCCCGCAACCCGGCATTTCTGGCTTCGTCAAAATATTTATCTGTTCTGGCCAGACCCAGAGCCTTTACTACTCCATCAGGGAGTCTCATCGCCTGCTGCCATACAGGCTCACATATTGGGGCACTGACTGTAACAAGATCATAGTTAGCCGTTACATTTCCCTTATAATAATCAGGTATGTCCTCTGCTGTATCATATCCCATCTTCTTGAGAAGTCCACCGGAATGCCACAGCTGTATAACAGTAGTCTCCGGCCTCTTGACGCAGGAAGATACCGGAAGAAAATAACTGCATATTATCACGAAACCGGCCTTTGCATACTCTTCCATGAAGTCCTTCATGAAATCCATGGTAGCCGCAGCACCTAGCTTCGCTATATCCTTGCACCAGATTTTAACCTCATAGCCCTTTTCAACAAGCGCCGAATATAAATCCACCATGCTGTCAGGTAGCTCATCGCTATGAGCATCCGCCATGATCACCAGATTCTTATCCACCTGGTACTTCTCAACTGCTTTTGCATAAGCCGCCGGAAGAGTTTTATTCTGGATATGCATCTTTATGTATTGTTTACATTTGAATGCCGGATTACTCATTCGATATGATACCCTCTATCTCTGAACCGCTGATACCGGTGACATTTGCGTTATTTCTATCAGCAGCTGCATTTGTGTTAGCTTCTGTAGTAGCTTCCTCAGTGGTCTCACCCTCTTCGTCCGGATTATCTGTATCGCCCTCTCCAGCTTCGTCCTGCTGTTCAGTTGTTTCCTCTTCTGTAGTGAGGCTTACACCACTCTTCTCAACAGTAGTCTTAAGAGTCTCAACTTCCTTAGTCAGATTCTCAACCTCTCCCTGAAGCTCAGCTGCCTGAGTTTCCAGATCACTATTTCTGCTGTCAACTGATTTAAGCTCCAGGCTCAGATTCTCAATCTCACTATTCTTGGTAGACAGAGTCTTATTGTAATTAGTCTCAGTCTCTCTCAGCTTCTCGTTAAAATCCTTCTTCATGGCAGGGGCCATAAGGAAGTAGAAAAGAGCCGCACCAATAATAATACCAGCGATCATGTAGATATTGGAGAAACGAGCAAGATTAACCTGCTTATACTTCTTTACATTTCTTCTCTGATCCGGAGATTTGATCTCTATCTTCTTCTCTACCTTACGCTTTTTCTTCTTCTTAACGGTCTCTATGCCATAATAATCAGAGGTTGTGACTTCCTCTTCCTCGACATAGTCATCACCCTCGATCTCACGAAGCGTATCCTCGATACTCTGCTGGAGATCCATTTCCAGCTCATCATCAGGGATATCAATCTCATCATCTATATTTATTTTTACTATCTCACGTGTTTCATCAGCCATATGAATACCCTTTATTCTGCTTTCAATTCTTCAGATAAATACAAGGATCCTGCACATATCAGCAGTTCATTTGATTCTAATTCATCTAAAGCATTCCTGTAAGCTCCTAATATACTATCATAACACTTTATCGCTGTATCTGCACTAGTGTATTTTTCAAACACAGCCCTTGCGGTCTCCGGGCTTAGTCGTCTGGAGGTGGATAATCCCGAAATATAAATCCTGGAAGGCCTTAGTCCATGGACAAATTCCCTGATCACAGAATCATAATCCTTATCCTCCGATACTGCAAAGAGCAATGCCACACTGTCTACGGTTCCTATAACCAACTTATATCTATCAACACTTTCACAAAGCTTTGCCACTGCAGCTTCATTATGTGCTCCGTCAAGTATAACATTATCTGTCAAGAATTCAAATCTTCCGGCAATTGCGAAGTCCTGGAGTGCTCCTCTCACAACCCCTTCACTGTGGGCATTTTCAGGCTGCAGGGTCTCATAAATCCTTACCGCTGTAGATGCATTCTCCACCTGATAATCAGCATAAGTATTTACATTAAGCCCCTGATATGTATTTACAGGAGTTTTAAGGTCAAATGTAACTCCTCCGCCTGCACCTTCATCCTGTATCACCTCGTCAAGGATAACCGTGTCTGATGACACATCTATATACTCAGCCCCTCTTTCAGCAGCTGTACTTCGGATTACCTCAGCAGCCGTCCCAGTCACATGAGAGATAACAGGAATACCAGGTTTTATGATACCGGCCTTTTCATATGCTATAGCCTCTATGGTATCTCCCAGATATTGCATATGATCCATACCAATGGATGTAATAGCTGTAACAACAGGAGTCACTACATTTGTGGCATCCAGTCTTCCGCCCAGACCAGTTTCGAATACCACATAGTCACATTTCATCTTTGCAAAATAGTAGGCAGCCATTATGAAGAGCATTTCAAAATACGAAGGATGAACCCCTCCTCTTTCTTCATTTCTATGAACCGCTTCCATTACAGTGTGAAATGTGTCCACAAAATCTGTATCGCTTATCATCTCACCGTTTATAGTAATCCTCTCATTGATCCTGATGAGATGGGGCGAAACAAAAAGACCGGTTCTATATCCACTCTTTTCCAACATCAGAGAAGTCATGAGTGATACAGAACCCTTTCCATTAGTCCCGGCTATATGTACTGCCTTATATGCCTTATCCGGATTTCCAAGAAGTTCCAGCACAGCCCTTAAGTTTTCATGGGTTGTTTTAGCTGAGAACTTCGGAATTCCGTTTATGTAGTTTTCAACAGAATGTATATCATTCATTATCTGTTATCCACCTTCTCAGGATACATGTCGTGATTTGCCAGACGATCCCAGGCAACCTGTTCCCACTTGGTTCCCGGTCTGCCATAGTTGCAATAAGGATCTATCGATATTCCTCCACGTGGAGTGAACTTACCCCATACTTCTATATATTTAGGATCCATGAGTTTTATAAGATCCTTCATGATCTTATTAACACAGTCCTCATGAAAGTCACCATTATTTCTATAGCTAAAGAGATACAGCTTCAGTGACTTGCTCTCAACCATTCTCTCATCAGGAACATAGGAGATATAGATGGTGGCAAAGTCCGGCTGACCTGTGATCGGGCACAGACTCGTAAATTCAGGGCAGTTGAACTTAACGAAGTAATCATTCTCCTGATGCTTATTTATAAATGTCTCCAGCACATCCGGATTATAGCTGTCCGGAATCTCTGTGTTCTTATTTCCAAGAAGTGAAAGGCCTTCCTGTTCCTCTATTGTTCTAGGCATGATAATTCTCCTTTTTAACTATAGTAAATTTAACAATATCTCAAAACCGAAGTGCCCACAGTCATCAGCATTCATCCAGACAATGCACCTCTCCCCATCTGAAGGAATAGAGAATTATATCTGAAACCTTCCTGCCGGTCAGCTTCTCCAACACTGTGCGGTAAAGCTTCATCTGTGCCTTATATCTGTCCACCAGCGCGTGGCCATCTGGCACATTATCAGTCTTATAATCTACAAGGACGATGTCGTCCCCCTCATAAAAATAAGCATCTATGATACCCTGGATCATAGCCATATCTTCTTCAGTGATCTCGTCATATCCCGGAATATCCTTATATTCCAGTCCGGCTATAAACTGCCTCTCTCTGAAGAGTTCACCTCTCTCCTCTGCTCTCTTCATTCTCATAAAGATAGATTCTTCATCCTTGCTGAATATAGTCAGCAGAAGCTTCGTATCGTAGGCCGCCCTCTCCTCCGGAGTAAAGATACTGGTCTCAAGTATCCTGTCAGCCTCATCCTTCAGATCCTGCATAGAATCTACCTTGCTGAAATCCAGATGCTCCATTATGCTGTGGATTATTGTACCACGAATTGCCGCTCTTGCACGAGCAGTTTCTTTTGCATCCTCATTATCTTCCTGCTTAACACTGGCGGTCTCATGAGCTGTTTTACCTTCATCCTCATGCAGCTTCTCCATCTCGGCATGCTTCACCTGTGATACAGATAATGACGAAGGAAGCTTCGTAGCAAACCAATGCGGATATTCAAAGGAATAAGGATTCTCTTCATCCAGATTCATCATTATATTTCCGATACGGTCAAATGTATCGTTCAGCTTATCATTATCCGAACCAGCCTTCTTCTTCTCTTCCTTAGTCAGCTTCGCTATGATCTCTGTCTTATTTATCACCTTAAGATTGAAATACTTCTCAACTCCAGGCTGAGACAGAGCGATCATAAGATATTCCAGAAGTGATTTAGAACCTATCAGTTCATCATAATCGCCTCTTCTCTCAAATGCCTTTTCAACATCCTTCAGCTTAGTATTACCCACCAGGATAAGCTTCTCCTTCGCTCTTGTCATGGCAACGTAGAGAAGTCTAGTCTCTTCCACCTTCGCCTTCTTAAGAGTCAGCTCTCCAACCAGCTTCTGCTTCTTGCCGGATTTTCTGACTCTGTATCCATTTATCTCGCTTATAGGATTCATGGATACGCCATAGTCTCCTGATACCTGCACATTTCCCTGTCTGTCAGGAGTCTTGATCTGGTCACCAAGTCTTGCAACGATAACTATAGGATATTCCAGACCCTTGCTGGAATGGATACTTGTAATACGTACTTCATTTCCGGAATCCTGACTGGCCGAAGCCTCACCAGTATCAAGTTCATGTATACGACATTTATCAATAAACTTAAGGAAATAAGACAGGCTTCCACCATTCTGTTCAGCCATGAGCCTCATTTTACTTAAGTTCGCCATACGCTTCTGTCCATGTGGCATGGCAGCAACAAAAAGATCCAGTCCTGTATCCTTAACTATCATACCTATAAGTTCAGATACAGATATATATGGACATATCTTCTTCCACTTATTTATATATTCATTGACTCTGGATAGCTTAACACTTATCTCATGCAATTCTGAATACTCATCTTCTTCATCCCAGTAAGAATCTATGAACTGCTGACATCTGTCCTTAAAATTACCCTTGAATTTCTGTGTCCTGGTAATAACCTTTGCAAGCTCTTCCTCATTAATTCCACCAAAATTAGATAGAAGAACTGATGCATATGGGATATCCTGTTTCGAGTTATCCACACATTTTAACATAGCAAGAATAGTCATAACCTCTATAGCATCGAAATAGCCTGTAGAATTATCTACTCTTACCGGAATGCCCTTGTCCTCATAGACAGCCACCATTCCATTACTATTTCTTATTGTTCTCTGAAGTATGACTATATCGCCATAGGTCGCTCTCCTGTATCTAGGATTTGTATCTGATTCAGGAATCCCTTCGTCATATTCCTCATTTAAAATGTATGTCGGCTCTATGCCCTTATCCGGATCACCATTTACTATCTCAAGGATCTTATCACCAATAACATGTGCCTCCAGCTCACGATTTACGAAATCCTCAAAAACCGCAGCTCCCTCTGAAGAGTCATCATCTGCCTCCTCCGATTCACCACCAGGCTCGTCTCTGCCATCATTCTTTCCGAAATAATCCTCACCATCAACTACCATTTCCTTAGGATCATTATCTATACATATAAGTTCAGGAATTCCACCGACATTTAAATCGCTGTCCGGATAATTATTCTTATATGCATCCTCGTCAGGCACATGAAGAGCCACCTCATCATCATAAGCCATTCCGCTGAACTGCTTTGTAAAAATAGTTTTGAACACAAAATTAGTTGCATCAAGAATAGTCCCTCTGGACCTGTAATTCATGTTAAGGCCCAGCAGGATTCCCTTGTCCTCGTCTTCAGAAAACAGCATGGCTTTATCAATAAATATCTCCGGTCTTGCCATACGGAAGCCATAGATACTCTGCTTCACATCGCCAACCATGAACATATTATTAATATTGCCATCATCATCTCTTCTGGCAACCATGGACAGAACATTTTCCTGCAGATCATTACCATCCTGGTACTCATCTATATAAATGTACTTATAGCCCTCAGAAAGCCTCTTAGCCACATCCGAAGGTCCATCAGTTTCCGGATCGTAGAGTATCTGATATGCGAAATGTGATATATCACTAAACTCAAACGTACGGTTCAGCTTCTTCTCCTCAAGAAGTCTGTCATAGAAAACCAGAGTGATCTCCAGCAGTACATTTAAATATGGCCTGCTGGACCTGAGTTCCTCGATCAGAGTATCAATGTCAGGGATATTCTTCAGATCCTTCTTATATCTGTCTCTGAGCTTTGATATCTCTTCCTTGGCCCGTTCATCAAATGTCCTGTCGATTCCAGACGTGAGCCTTCCCCATTTAGCATCCATCGCTGATGCCACTCCATTCAGGTTCTCAGCTTCTGCAACCTTCTCTATGATCTCTCTGTCTGCAGAAAGCAGCAGGATAATCTTCTGAGCCACATCAATTTTTTTAGAATCTGTATCATTTTGAACTACATCGCTGTACTTCTCTATCAGCATATCTATAGCTCTCATGGTCGCCAGAGCATACTGCTTTTTACCCGAAATATAGCCCTTCAGCCACTCTGTGCCAGATATATAATTTATAAAATCATCATCCGTTTGAAGGTCTTCAGGAATCTTAGCATTTTCTATCCACTTCTTCGGATCAGCATAGGAGGCTGATACATTATAGATAGAGAATATTATATCCTTTACTTTCTCAAATCCAATGGCATTTCCCATTATAAAATGTGACAGCTCATCGAACTTTGGATTCTTATCATAATAATCCTCAAGAACTTCATCCAGGATATCACTCTTTAGAATTATGCTCTCTTCTCCTGCCAGAATTTCAAAGGATGTATCTATATCCACCTTGTTGAAATTCTCCTTAACGACTCTGTTACAGAAACTGTCAATTGTCATTATGTCAGCTCTGTCGGCGAGAGACATCTGTTTTATGATATAACCATCTCTGGATTCAGAAGCCTTGTCCTCAAGCTTGGTGATGATCTTCTTACGCATCTGTCCAGCCGCTGCCTTGGTAAATGTAACCACAAGGATCTCATCTATTCCGGCCTTCCCCTGTTCTACTGTCTCAATTATTCGTTCAACAAGAACAGCGGTCTTACCTGAACCTGCTGCTGCCGAAACAAGTATGCTCTTATCTATCCCCAGGCTATCAAGTATTTCCTGTTGTTTAACATTCCATTTAGCCATTTTTCTTTTCCTTTTTTCTATCCACAAATCTAGAATCTTTAAAGTCAGTCTTATCTGATTTTCTTATGGTTTCCTCAACTTCTTCTCTTGTTTTATATATCTTAGATTTAATTCTGCGATATGGTCCGGAATACTTGGAGTAATATCTGCAGGCCTCTCTGAAATCACAATAAGCGCACTGTGTTGCTTCTTTTCCGATTGCTCCTGCCACAGGGCTTTTTGGAATACGGCCGGAAACTATTTCCTCTGCCGTTGTCTTCACGACCGAAGTGGAGTAATTACAGAGATTTTCCATATCATCACTACCAAGAAGAAGGGTATTCTTTGAAAAACCGCCACCAGTGGTTTTTACAGGAATGATGACACCTTTTCCAATCTCACCCACAGCATTTACAACTCCAGCTTCCTGTATATTCAGATTACCATGAAGCTTGTCAGCATCAGCTACTACAGGATCATAATTAGAAGGGCCGCTCATCTTAAAGTTCTCCCTATATTTTGCCTCAACTGCCGCTTCCAGGGTTCCGCCATGTTCAGTTATATATTTCCCGGAAATGCTGGAAAGCTCTATTATAGGATTTTCCACCTTGTAATAATACATACCCTCCGGAACCACTGCATCCTTGCCCAGTTTAGCCTTCATGATATCAACGATTATGTCCATGTAGGTAGTAAGCTGGACCTTCATTCCATAATCGATATCCTCCATGCTAAATGTACCATTACCGGTTTTATAGTCTATGATCCTTATATAGGTCTTGCCATCCTCGGTATAAGAATCAATCCTGTCGATCTTACCATTTATAACAAGAGGCATAGTACTTCCATCAGCCTTACTGATATCCAGTGTTGCGCTGAAATCCTGCTCCTCGGCAAGAGGCTTCATATTACCGGCATTTATATGATATTTTATGATCCTTATATTCTTCTTAGCCATATCGGCAAAATTGTTATACATGGATTTATTCTTATTGCTGAGGTATGGATAGATATCCTTAACAACTATATCATCATCACCGAACACTTCGTACTTCTCAGCAAATGCATCCCTGAGATGATCCATTGCCATATCTTCAAGCATCAGATCATCTACAGCCGTCCAGTCATTACCATACTTCTCCTGTACATCACGAACTGTAAGTTCCAGTACATTATGAACTATATTTCCTATGAGCAGTCCATCTGCCTCTGACTGATCTCTGTCTCTCAGACCCAGTATATATCTCAGATAATAGCTGTATGGACATCTGGCATAGGTTTCAACCTTGGATACAGATATCTGGAGATTCAGGTCATCCATAACAGCTTTGCTTATATCCTTAGGCTTGTTCTCGTAAAATACAGCATTGCTTATCATGGCAGAATTAAACCTGTCCTGATGGAAGCTGATGAATTCTGCCATCTTGCGGATATCCTCATCAGAAGGCTCAACACCCTCTTTAGCTTCTCTCAACTTACTGATGACCACCGGTGCATCCGATTCCCAGGTTCCATTTTCAAAACCTATCTCAGCTGTCCTGGTCTTCAGTTCAGGGAACAGTCTCTTTATTCTGCCTATGACGAAGGAAGGCTCTATAACAGAACCATCTACATCAACCTCTATATAGGACAGTACCAGTCTCTCTGTCGGTTTAGACAACAGCAGATATATGGAGAAAAGCTCTCCCATACTTCTTCCAAAAGCATTCATTCCCAGATGTTTATTGATATTTGAAAGCTTCTCTGCCACGTAATCTCTGTCTTTTTCAGACATAAGCCTCTTCAGATTGAACCGGCTCGGAATAACTCCCTCATTCATATTTATAAAATATACTGTAGAAACAAATCCGAATCTGGATCTGGCAGTCTCACCAATTATACATGAATCCAGCGTAGGCGGGATGATACCTATTGATATCTCATTCATACCCATCCTGAGAATTACGGAAAATTCATGAATAGACATCTCCATGCTTCCCATGAATTCTTCTGTCCTATTTAGCACTTCGTCAATAAGATCATAGAGTCTTATCATGACTCTTTCCTGATCATATCTGCCCAGTTCATGCATGTATTCTTTTGCACATTTGATACTCTCTCTGTAATTTAGCCTGTCACTTCCTATACACTCCCTGAGGGCAGCTATATATGTCTTAACTGTATTAACCTTCTTCAGTTTCAGCATAGGTCCCATGATATACATGAATCTTTCACGGGCGCTGTCACAGAGGGCAAGTCTTTCAATTACATCATCAGGCACATCCTTCGACCTGCTTCGTATCTTATAATTCCATATCCTGCGTCCTCTTATACCATGTGCCAGTACATAGTTTTCCAGAAGTTCAACATTATCAACACTTATACCTGTGTCCAGCTGACATTTCAGGAAACCGAATACACTTTCATAATCGAAGTCCTTGTCAATTATGCTGCATAATCTATGTATTCCTTCAACATACGGATTACTTGTAAATACCTTGGATTTATCCTTGAAAAGTGGTATTCCATAGCTTCTGAATATATCTTCGCCGTACTCAGTAAAGGCGTCCATATCGCCTGTTACTATAGCGAAATCTCTGTATCGCATACCATTCTTAACACGGTTTGCTATATCCTCTGCCACTCTTCTTATCTCTGTTTCTCTGTTCTCATTTTTCCAGAGTTCCAGCTTTCCATCATATTCACCATCATATTCCTTGATAGGAAAACGGAATACATTTCTCTCCAGGAATTTAAGCTCGTCGATTTCTCCATCTTTTCTCTCTTTATAGATGACCTTCGGATTAGATCCCAGAGACAGCTTTAGTTCCTTAAGAGTTTCAGAGCTCTGATAGAACAGATCATATTCACTGGCACTAATACCATTTCTGATATAACCAGTTTCTATAGTAATACTGAAGATCATCTTATCTGCTCTGTGAGAAAGAGCCTCAATTATTGACAGCTGATCAGGGGAGAAGCTTCGAAATTCATCGAAGACAAATACCGTTCCATCCGTCAGCTTGCAAGGTTTATTCTCGCCAAGAACAGTCCTTAATTTCTTAAGTCTCTCTTCGGTAATGCCACTTCCCAGCTCCCTAAGCTTGTCCATAAACCCACCATAGATAAGCGCAACATCAGCCATCTTGGCTGCAAGGGTTATTTTCCCGTCCTTCTCGATATTATCAGAGATCAAAGCAATATCTCCAGGATCTATGTTGTAGGTTATAAGTTCAGATATCATAGCCTTCATATCACTGATAAAGCCCTGCTTATCAATACTATTCTTATAAACTCTCAGCTTATCCTTATTTTCACCTGCAACAACTCTGATGAGCATGCTCTTCTCATACTCATCAAGAATCGTCTCTTCTCTTATCCCATATTCTTCAAAAACGCGATAACTAAACCTGTTGAATCCTATGATATCTATGTTCATAAAACCAGGTTTATCAAACATCGCCTTATTCATCTCTACCAGTTTTTTCAGAACTACAAGAGACACCTGTTCAGGCACTATAAACATGTACTTTTTATCTGGATTTTGATCTGCTTCTGTCAGAAGCATTTTATATAGATCATATGACTTTCCGGAACCCGAAGGACCTACTAAAATCTCGTATGCAGAACTCATAAGCTTTGGCTCTCCTTATTTATTCATATGGTACATTTCACTTGTAATACTTTAATAGAAAAAGTATAATTAACTATAGTTTACAATGTTTTGAAGCATTTGTAATTAAAAAAAGGGGGACTAATAATGCAAACTTACAAAATCAGTTCTAATTACAACAATCTAATCAGATTAACAGTAGCTCAGGGACACTTTGCTACTACATCCTCTCATATCACACATTATATCGATATAACAATGCTCAAGGCCAGAGCAAGCGAGGCAAGAGCCGTTGCTAAATCCATGGCTTCTGAATATCTGGCTACAACCGTTGTTGATGCCATCGTATGTATGGATAATACTCAGGTAGTAGGTGCATACCTTGCTGACGAGCTTACCACATCAGGAATCATGTGTATGAATCAGCACGGCACCATGTATGTAACAACGCCTGAGGTAAATGCAGTAGGACAGCTTACATTTAAGGATAACGTTATACCGATGATCTATAATAAAAATGTACTGCTTCTCCTGGCAACAGCATCTACAGGACATACTATTGAGAAGGCTCTCGAATGTATCGAGTATTATGGTGGCAAGATTGCCGGTATATCTTCTATCTTCAGTGCTACTGATTCCGTTCAGGGACATGAGGTTCACTCTATCTTCCATTCTAATGATATCGAAGGCTATGAGTCATATCCGTCCCATGAGTGCCCACTTTGCAGTGCAGGAATAAAACTCGACGGTCTGGTATCAGCCGGAGGAATTTCAAACATCAGATAATAATTCTATTCGCAAATATGTAATTAAAGAGCGGACGGTTCGGATTTCTAATGATGATATGATTCCCCTTAAGTAGACAAGGTAAATAACCAAAATCTACTTAAGGGGA
>CAMHCL010000034.1 GCA_946183625.1 uncultured Lachnospiraceae bacterium | reverse complement strand
GTTATAATGCTGATAACTATGATGACATAGCAGAGCGACTGATCTTTGATTGGGACAGGAACGAAGTGTATAATAATTATGTAATAGAATACGAGACTGAAAAAGATGTTTAAATCAATTTTTGCAAATGAAGAAGTAAATATTGGAAGACAGAGAGAACTGGACAGAGCTAAATGTGTATTGATACTATGCCTTGCTATAGTACATTTTTACATAGAGGCAACAGATCCGGAAATCTTTGATGTCATAGGAAGTGTTCCATATTTTTGGGATTCTATTGTTGGTGGTCCTTTTGGCGCACCTGTATTTATCTTTGCCATGGGCATAGGACTTCAGTATTCCAGATCGAGGGACCCTAAGTTTTTATTTAAAAGGGGACTTTCTATAGGATTAGTAGCGATATTTTTAAATGTATTCAGGTATCTGGTTCCTTCTCTTGTGGGATAGATTTTTTGGAAATGACATATTACAGTTTGCCTGTCTGGCAATGATCCTCATGTCATTGTTTTTATATCTGAAGCTTAATCCATATATTGTATTTGTAATAGCACTTGTGATGAATATGGCTTCAATGCTGGTGAATAACATTGATTTTGGTAACATGCCTGTCAATATCATAATGGGACATTTCATAGGCGTTGAAGATCCTCAGGGCTCAGTCAATTCAGATTTCCCTGTACTCATGTGGTTTCTGATGTATGCTGCCGGGTCGCTATTCGGACACCTTCTAAGAAGGGTCAAGAACAAGAATAAACTCTATCTCATCATTAGTCCTATTTCAGCAGTTATCGTTATTCCAGTGTTATATTTGGAATGTGCTAAAGAATTTGGTATGATGGGTGGTAGTGGATGGAATGTATTCTATCATATGAATACTCTTGAGATGCTGGTTTGTATATGTGCTTGCCTGCTGGTGCTGGGAGTATATCAATTGATGGATCCTATTATTCCTGAAAAGGTGACAGCCATTGTTGAATTCATAAGTAGAGAAATCACAAACGTATATGTGATCCAGTGGATACTGGTATGGTGGATTGCAAATGTTTTTATGTACATATGCATGGGTCAGAAGTATTTGGGTTGGGTCATGTGTCTTATCATTGGTACCGGCATAAGCCTGGCATCCGTGCTTATAGCATACATTTGGAAGAATAAGATTACTAAATCTTTAAAAGGTACTTCAGATGAAGAAAGAGAAAAACAGTAAAGAGAATAAAACTAAAAAGAAGAGGAAGAGACTGATCAAATTAAGTCTTGCGACGAAGATATTCTTGGGACTTATCGGCCTGTCCATGCTGCTTGTAATAAGTATATCTTTATTTGTTTCTGCAAATTACAGTAAGAGAACAAATGAGAAATACCAATACATAGGATATTCAATCACCAGAACTACTGCCAGTATGATAAACGGTGACAAGGTACTTAATTATGGTGAGACGAAAGAGCCAGATGATTATTATTATAAGATTCTGACTTATATGAGAAAGACCAAGCAGAATTTTGGAGTAAAGTATTTATATGTTATAATTCCAAGAGACGACTATTTTATTTACATTTGGGATGTAAGTGAGACTGATCCTAAGAATGTAATAGGTGTGACTGCTCCGTATGGAAATGTAATGGGTCAGGATTATACTAAAAGAGTTATGACAGAAGATGTTCCTCCTGAAGAGATAATAAAATATAAAGATATAAGTGATGGAGAGCTGGCATCTGCTGTTTCGCCGGTTTATGACAGCAACGGTAACAGAGTGGCTGCTGTATGTTGCGATATAGATCAGAACGATTACTATATAGAAGCTATTGATATGTTCCTGCGAATCTTCTTTGCATCGATACTTATCATGGGACTTCCAATGTTGTTCTATTATCTTAACATATCGAAGAATTTCATATTCCCGGTAAAGGTTCTGACAAAGGCTACATCAGACCTGGTTGAGAATATTGACAAGGGTGCAGCCTATGTATCCAATATACATACAGGTGATGAGATTGAAGCATTGTCTGAATCCTTTGAGAAGATGGATGAGGAATTAAAAGAATATATCAGTCTCAATGAAGAGATAACGGCAGAGAAGAAGAGAATAGAAGCAGAACTTGATATGGCCAGTTCCATTCAGGCCAGTCAGCTTCCGAATATATTCCCAGCTTTTCCTGAAAGGACAGAGTTTGATATATATGCAACCATGACACCTGCCAAGGAAGTCGGCGGAGATTTCTATGATTTCTTCATGATAGACAAAGACCACATAGCTTTGGTTATGGCGGATGTATCAGGAAAAGGAGTTCCTGCAGCACTATTTATGATGATCTCCAAGATCCTCATAAAGACACATGTGCAGAACGGCGAGAGCCCTGGTGAAGCTATAGCAAATGTGAATAATCAATTGCTTGAAAATAACGAAGAAGAATTCTTCGTTACTGTATGGTTAGCCGTGATCAACCTTAAAACAGGAAAGGGCGTTTCTGTAAATGCAGGACATGAACATCCGGTTATGCGTAGAGCAGGCGGTGAATATGAACTGCACAAGTACAGACATTCACCTGTTGTGGCTGCCATGGAAGATATACCATTTAAGGAACGTGAATTTGAACTTCATCCTGGTGACAGCATATTTGTATACACGGACGGAGTTGCAGAGGCTACAAGCCCTGATCTGGAGTTATACGGAACAGATAGATTATTAGAAGCATTAAATAAAAATCCTGAAGCTGAGTCAAAAGAGATACTTGAGAGCGTAAAGAACAGTATTGATGAATTTGTATCCGGGGCAGAACAGTTTGATGACATTACAATGCTTAGCTTTGTTTATAAGGGGGTGTAATTATCAAAGATTTAGTACTAAAAGCAGAATTGGATAACCTGGACGATGTGCTTATGTTCATTGACGGTATTCTGGAAGAAAATGAATGTAATATGAAAGTTCAGATGCAGATAGACGTTGCAGTTGAGGAGATATTCGTCAACATAGCGAGCTATGCATATACCCCTGATGTAGGTATGGCTACGATTCAGGCTGAGATACTGGAAGATCCGAAGCGGATAGAGATTACATTTATTGACAAGGGTATCCCATATAATCCTCTTGCAAAGGAGGATCCTGACACCACGCTTTCTGCAGAGGAGAGGCAGATAGGCGGCCTTGGTATCTATATGGTTAAGAAAAGTATGGATGCTATGAGATATGAGCATACAGATGGACACAATATACTCACTCTGGTAAAGAATATCTAATAATAATAAAACAGTGTCTTCCCTTATGGACGACACTGTTTTATGCGATTATGAGATACTGGAGTATAGCAGACTGAAGGGGAAATGTGGAGGATTTAGTATGCATTTTAATTGTCTTATAGTTGATGATGAAGTAGAACTTGCCAAGATGACTGCGGAATACTTTCAGATGTTTGATATAACAACAGGATATGTAGATAGTGCGTCGGCCTGTTACGATTTCCTGGAGGAAAATGATGTAGACCTTATACTTCTGGACATAAATCTGGGAGATGGTTCCGGCTTTGATGTCTGCAAGAAGCTCAGGGAAGAATACCAGCTTCCGATTCTTTTTATCAGCGCACGTCAGAGTGATGATGATGTTCTGATCGCATTAAGTATAGGCGGAGATGATTACGTTAAGAAACCCTATAGCCTATCTGTGCTTCTGGCTAAGGTTAAGGTAAATCTCAAGAGAGTAGAACAGATAAGAGAACTGTCGGATGGAAGTGCAGGCTCTGATTCAAAGAGGGGAGGCGGTTCGGCAGGCTCCGAAGCAGGTGATTCCAAGATGTCTGAAGAAGAATCAGTGATGATCCTGGATGAGTCTACCATGTCAGTTATCATGAAGGGAGAAAGAATCCCACTTAAAGCAAAGGAATACGCACTTCTTAGTGCCCTGTATGAACATAGAAATACGATAGTCACAAAGGATCAGCTTTTTGATGAAGTGTGGGGTGACAGCTTCTATAGTGATGGAACCCTCAATGTTCACATCAGAAAACTCAGAGAGAAATTGGAGGAGGATCCTAATAATCCGGAATATATAAAAACTATCTGGGGAACAGGATATATACTTGAATTATGAAGAAGGTCGTATATGCACTCTTGATTTATACTCTGGTGATGCTGGCGGTGCTGGCTGTCATACTTATTCTTTTCAACAGGGTAGAGTTAAATACATACGGAGTGGGGACTTACACAGACGAAGAATTGTCCATATATAAAAATGTATGGGATAATATAAACTCAAGCTACCTGGAATGTAGAAATACAATGCTCACATATACCCTCGTTTTATGGGGGATTGTACTTCTGACGGGTTATATCCTGATTGGTATTCTATATATAAATATCATTAAACCGATTCGGAATCTGGAGAATCTTGCAAGTGATGTGGCAAGAGGCAATCTGGATGTGGCTCTTCCTATGAATAGAAATCCTATGTTTACGGGATTCAATGAAAGCTTTGATCTTATGAGAGAAGAGCTGAAGAGCTCCAAGGTGAAGGAGATGGAAGCAGAGAAAGCTAAGAAGGAACTGGTGGCAGAGCTTTCTCATGATATAAAAACTCCCGTGGCAACAATCCAGGCAACCTGTGAGGTTATGGATATGAAATTCAGACGCCGGGCAGAACAGCTGGATGAATCCGGTGAAAACGATGCAGAGCTTGCAGAATTACGCGATAATCTGGAGAAGATTGATAGTATATCTGCCAAAGCCGATACCATAAGTGGCATCATGAATAATGTATTCCATGTAACTATGGAAGAACTGGAGCACGTAGAAGTAAATCCGAAGGAGACAAGTTCTACGGTTCTGGAGAGCTGCTTCAACAGTATTAAAAATTATGGAAATATTATCCTTGAGGAAAAGGTTCCTGAATGCCTGGTTTATATGGATAAACTCAGGATGGAACAGGTAATAGACAATGTAGTCGGCAATTCTCATAAATATGCCGGTACAGACATACATGTAAGATTTGAGGAGTTCGAAGGACCTGTAGATAAAGACAATAATAAAAACAGATTTTTAAAAGTTGTTATCCGGGATGAAGGTCCCGGTGTCAGAGAAGAAGATCTGCCGCTTATCACAGAGAAGTATTACCGTGGTGCAGGATCAGATGGCCAGAATGGTTTTGGCCTTGGAATGTATCTGGTAAAGACTTATATGGAGATGCAGGGCGGCGGTATTGAGTATTATAACGATAACGGTTTTGTTGTAGAGCTGATAATTAAAAAGGTGTGATCATATGAGTTCGGTAACGAAGAAGAATATAATTCGTACACTTACCATGATAGCATTAGGTGTGGCTATAAACCTCATAATAAGCGGAATAGTTTCGCATTTTGGCCTGCCTTTATATCTGGATAGTATTGGTACTATGTACATAGCTGCTTTAGGTGGAACATTTCCCGGCATGATGGTTGGCTTTATTACCAACATGATAGGAGGTTTAAGTGATACATCCACCTTCTATTACGGAACGATAAATGTACTTATAGCATTTATCGCAGGAGTTGCAGCTGAGAGAGGTTATTTTGATAAGTTTTATAAGGTGTTCATGCTGGTACCGTTTTATCTGCTGCTCAGCATACCAGTTTCCGTGATCACTTATATTCTGTATGAATTTCAGATCGGTGATACAGCATCAGCACCGGTGGCAATGTTTCTCCATGCTCATGGACTTTCGGTTCTGCTGTCACAGATATTAGGTGATTTTGCTGTAGAAATACCGGATAAGATAATATCACTTCTGATCGCTTTTCTATTATATAAGATCATTCCGGATAAGGTTAAGAAGGAACTGAGCCTGATATCGGGCAAAGAACTTAAGAAGAATCTATCGCCGGAGGATCAGGAGATGAGAAGTTCTCTCAGAATCCAGATCGGTTTCTGGTTCTCCCTTGCAGGTATTCTTATCGTAATGGTGGCGTTCTTCATATCCTATAAGACTTATATGGAGACTAGAGTTGAAGGCTTCCCTGAAATATATGATCCTGTTCAGCTTAGAACAGAAACACTGTTATATAGCGGTAAAATGTTGTCCGCGGTGCTGGGACTCCTTATGTGTATAGTATCCTTCGCCATGGTTCTGGCGGATCATGTGGTGGTAACGCCACTTCACAAGATGGCCAAGGAAATGCGGCGGTTTGCCTACGATAGCGAGAACGGAAGAGATAAATCAGTTAATAAGATCAAATCCCTGGATATTCATACAGGAAATGAGATTGAAGAATTATATGTGGCTATATCCAAGACGGTAGAGGATATAGATGACTATATAGATAAAACCAATGAACAGGCTGAAATGATATCTGATCTCCATGTTAATATCATCACAGCACTGGCGGATATAGTGGAGAGCAGGGATGAGACTACAGGCTACCACGTTAAGAGAACGGCAGAATACTGCAGGATCATAGCTAAAGAGTTGAGACGCAGTGGTAAGTATACAGATGAGCTTACAGATGAGTTTATAGAGACTCTTACGATAGCAGCACCTATACATGATATAGGTAAGATCAAGATTCCTGATGCTATACTGAATAAGCCTGGAAGGCTTACAGACGAAGAGTATGAGGTCATAAAGACTCATACCACAGAAGGCTATAATATGCTTATCAAAGCCAAGGATACTCTGGGAGAAACTGCTTACCTGGAGATGGCGCAGGACATAGCTTATTGTCATCACGAATGGTGGGATGGCAGTGCAAAGGGATATCCTAGAAGACTGTCAGGAACCAATATACCTCTGTCAGCCCGTATAATGGCTGTGGCAGATGTATTTGATGCATTGGTTTCAAAGAGACCATATAAGGACGGACTTCCAGTTGATAAAACTCTTGATATAATGGTTGAAGAAGCTGGAACCCACTTTGATCCTGAAGTAGTTGAGGCATTACTACGAGTAAAGAATAAAGTAACATCTATTATGGATATGTATTCATAAGAAAAGCGCCCCCAGGGGCGCTTTTTTATATGGTCTATTTAGTTACCACCCAGGTTCTCAGTCTCTGGAACTGTAACCTTCTGATCATAACATTCGAATATCTTATCTACATCATCTGCTTTTGGCTTAGGTGTTATAAGACTTATTATTGGTACTATGATAAGTCCTGCGATCATTGTTGCAGCACCTGCGTTGATAGGGGACTTGATGATCGGATGTACGATGTTCACGATAGTAAATCCTACACCGATAATATAACTTGCCCATACAGCAGCCTTTGTGATCTTCTTGCTGTAGAGACCATACATGAATGGGGCAAGGAATGCACCTGCAAGAGCTCCCCATGAAACACCCATCAGCTGTGCTATAAACATAGGTGGGTTAAATGCGATAACTACAGAAATGATAATGAAGATGATAACGAATGCCTGCATTATCCTTACCTGTGTTTTCTCTTCCATATCCTTCTTTAACAGTGGCTTGATAAGGTCAAGCGTAAGTGTTGAACTTGATGTAAGAACCAGTGATGAAAGAGTAGACATGGATGCTGAGAATACAAGTACAACTACGATACCGATAAGCATATCTGGAAGAGTTGATAACATTGAAGGAACGATACTGTCGAAGTTAACCTTCTGTGTTCCATCTTCAAGTATTTCAATGATCCCAGGCTGATTTCCGAAGAGACGTCCGAAACCGCCGAGGAAGTAACAACCACCTGCGATGATGATAGCGAAGAATGTTGAAACAACTGTACCAGTCTTAACAGCCTTCTCATCCTTGATGGCATAGAATTTATGAACCATCTGTGGAAGTCCCCATGTACCCAGGGATGTAAGAACTACTACACCTAAAAGACTCATAGGATCAGGCCCGAAGAAGCTGGCGAAGAGTCCGTGGCTATCTGCGAGAGCAGCTGTAGTAACTGCAGGATCTGTTTCTATAAGTGACAGCTCCTTGACAGCATTCAGGAATCCGCCCTGACCATTAAGTACTGCGAAGATAATTGCACAGATACCGATCAGCATGATGATACCCTGAACGAAATCGTTTAAGGCTGTTGCCATGTATCCGCCGATAACAACATATGCTCCTGTGAGGACAGCCATGATGATAACGCAGATCTTATAATCTATAGAAAATGCCATTCCGAATAACTTGGAAAGACCATTATATACACCTGCTGTATATGGAACAAGGAAGATGAATGCTATTATTGAACCTGCTACTCTGAGAGACTTGGAATTGAATCTTTTGCCGAAGTATTCAGGCATTGTCTTAGCATCAAGCTGCTGTGTCATAAGTCTGGTACGACGACCGAGAACAAGCCATGCAAGCAAGCTTCCTATAAATGCATTTCCGAGTCCTATCCATGTAGAAGCGAGACCGAACTTCCAACCGAACTGGCCGGCATATCCGATGAACACAACAGATGAGAAATAGGATGTACCGAAAGCGAAGGCTGAGATCCAAGGACCTACTGTACGTCCGCCAAGTACATAATCAGTTACGTTTTTTGCTTTTGCTCTGGAATATATACCTATTCCGATCATTGCAGCAAAGAATACTACAAGTAAAATGATTTTGATAGCCATGAGTCTATCTCCTTTAAAATATTGATCAGGTGCGTTAAGCAGTACATTTGATAATGACACTTCAATACATTAACGATTTAACGCACTAAAGTGTATTATACAACTATCATATTATAAGTCAAGTAAAAAAATAAAGCTGATATTAATGCTCTAAAAACCATGTCTTTGTTGGATAATAAATATCTTTTGTGGTACAATATAATGTACTGTCGACTTAGAATAATTAATGTCAATATGTAAGATTTATATCGTGTAGAAAAGAGTAGAGAAAGAAATATGAAGCTAGGCGAATGGAATTTACTCAGAATAGAGAGAATAAAGGATGTGGGCGCTTATCTCACAGATGGGATCGGGTTTGGCGAGACTATGGATGTGCTTCTTCCTACCAGGCAGATTCCTGATGGAGCAGAGGTGGGAGACAACGTAGATGTATTCCTGTACAGGGATTCAGAAGACAGACTTATAGCTACGACTCACGAGCCTCTCATCTGCATGGGCGAGATAAGACGGCTAAAGGTCAAGTCGGTAAGTGACATTGGTGCATTTATGGACTGGGGACTGAGCCGTGACTTGTTCCTGCCTTTCAAGGAACAGACTACCAAGGTCAGACAGGAAGGGTCGTATCTGGTGAAGCTTTATGTGGATAAGACGGGAAGACTTGCCGCATCCATGAAGATATCAGATATGCTTGTCCCAAATGATGTCTATAAAAAGGGTGATCATGTAAAGGGCATTGTCTATAACATGAAGAAGGACTTCGGTGCATTTGTGGCATTGGAAGCTCCGGACAGCGATGATACAGAAGGATTTCCGGAATATAGATATTCAGGACTTATACACGCCAGCGAGATATATGAGAATCTCTACGTAGGCGACGAGGTAGATGTAAGGATCATCAAGGTTCGTGAAGACGGTAAGACTGATCTTGCCATGAGAGACGAGATACCGAAACAGATGGAGAAGGATGCCCAGATGGTATATGACATCATCAGGAGCTACGGAGGTCGACTTCCTTTCAATGACAAGGCAGATGCGGCACTTATCAAGAAGGAGTTTGGTATCAGCAAGAATGCTTTTAAGAGGGCGGTCGGCAGACTTCTTAAGAATCGGATGATCGAAATAGAGGATGATGGCATCAGGATAGTGTCAGAAAACTTTTGATATACGGTACATTTTACTGATATATAGAAAATACGAAGGAGAAATAAGAAATGAAAACAATAATATCAACAGATAAGGCACCGGCAGCAATAGGACCATATTCACAGGCAGTAAAGGTAGGGGACCTGCTCTTTACATCAGGAATGATTCCAATTGATCCGGCTACAAATACCCTGGTTGAGGGTGGTATAGAGGTTCAGGCAAGAAGAGCACTGGAGAATGTAAAGGCTCTTCTGGAGGCTTCAGGAACATCTATGGATAAGGTTGTAAAGACTGTTGTATTTATCAAGAATATGGATGATTTTGCAAAGGTAAATGAGATATATTCAGAATATTTTACAGAGAATTTCCCTGCCAGAAGTTGTGTTGAGGTAGCAAGGCTTCCTAAGGATGTTCTGATTGAAATGGAAGCTATAGCAGAGATATAAGAAGGAGTCAGATATGAGCGACACACCGGAATTTGTGAAGGATTATTTGAGACTTGTAAAGCAGGGTCTTATTGATAAGTATGGTCTGGACGAGGAGCATGCTGCTATTGCTGTTCACAAGTCAGCTATAAGAGGAATAGTTAAGGGCGACAACGTTGAAATGCGTCGTCTTCAGATGCATCGTTCTATAGAATCTGCTGTAGATGATGTATATAACCAATACCAGAAGGGACTTAGTGCATCTATAATCCCTAATATTGATGAGGAAGTATTGCTTAAAACTAAGGAGAGTACTGACAGCGAGAGAAGCAGACATAAGGAAGCTATGTCTGTTCTGGCAGACATTCCGCTTAAGAATGCTGATGACTGATTGAAGGTAAATGATACTGGCTGGGTTACAAGGGGGCACAAATGGATATAAGCAGAGCCTGGAAGATACTGGGCATAGAAGAGACAAAAAATGAAGAAGAGATAGTTGCTGCATATAGATCTAAGGTTATATATGTAAATCCTGAGGATGATGCTGAGGGATTCAAACAGCTTAGAGAAGCGTATGAAACAGCAGTTGCATATATTAACAGGCCTGATGAGGAGGAGAAACAGGAGATAGATGATACTCCTATCAGCAGGCTTATAGCAGAGGCTAAAGAGCTTTATAATGATCTCTTTAGGAGAATAGATGTCAGGAACTGGAAGGAAATCCTGTCTGATCCTCTTTGTACAGACCTTGATACAGCAGATGATGCCAGAGAGGCTTTTCTGGTGTTCCTTCTGGATAATTATTATCTGCCTCATGAAGTATTTGCAGAAATCAACAATACATTTAACATGAATGCGGAGTTTGATGCTCTTACTGAAATGTTCCCAAGGGATTTCCTGGAGTATGTCATGTTCCATGTTAAGGAAGAGGACTTCTTTGAGTACGACAAGATATATACCAGGGAGGATTATCTGTCTTTATATGAGGGCATTGACGAAAAGCCTTACAGGACTGATGCAATGGATACTTTTGATAAGCCGGAGTATCTGTCGGAAGTGGATTCTTATCTCAGAGAGGCCTCAACTGTTCTGCAGGCAATTGATTATATGAATGAACAGGACTTGGCCCCTGAGGAGAGGGAAGCCAGGATCAAAAAGGCTGATGGAACTCTGGCATATATGCAGGACGCACCTATATGGCATCCTTTTGAATATGTATTTGCCATGAGAATCCTGTTTGCAAAGGGGGAATATGAGAAGGCTGCTGAAATGGCAGAGTTTGTAGTATATAAGGACGGATTGGGAGTGAATGATCTGCTCCTTAAGTCTACAGCTGCATATATTCTTGTTAGGATTCAGTACGACAAGGATCCGCATTCTACAGGTGACCTGGATACTGATAAGATATGGCAGACTATAAATGAGGTTCTTGCAGTAAGGGAGAGATTCGTTCAGGCAAGGATCGATAAGACTATCCTTCTGACCCTTGAGGGTAATTATGATGATGCCAATGAGGAAGTACTGGACGTACTGGATACAAATACACGAAATAATGAAGCGATAGTGCTTCTCAGATATATTAATGAACAGATAGTTTCGGATTATCTGAGCAGGCTGGAGACTGAACCTGACAATATCCAGTATAAAATGCGTGCGGCATGGGGATATTTCAGAACGGAGAGAAATCAGGAGGCAGTGGATCTTCTGAAGAGCTTCGAGCCGGATGATGAAGAGGAATATTCTTATCACAACATGCTTGGCAGATGCCTTTATAATACTGAGGACTTTGAAGATGCAGCGGTCGAACTTGAGAAGTGGCGCGAGCTTCTAAAGGCTATGAAAGCTGAATACGGCGGCAAGCCTGCTGATGCTATACCTGAAAAGATCGCAGAGAGACTGGAAAGAGTGGGCTTCTGTCACTACATGCTTGGTGATACCTATTCTAAGATCGGCCGTGACGAAGATGCAATGACAGAGATGTCTGAGGCGGTTAAGTTTACTGAAGCACATGTCAAGGATATCGGAGAACTTCTGTTCTATCAGGAGACTCTGGGTAAAATGTACCACAACGCAAAACGTTATCCTGAAGCTATGGATATATGGAATTCCATGATCGACAGGATATCACATTGTGTTCCGGGATATGTAAACAGACAGGAAACTGCTTTTGAGATGAGGGACTCACAGCTTGTTATAGATGATTTCTTCAACATAGTTGCTGATGTTCCGAACTATGCAAGAGCTTATGTGCTTGCCTTAAAAGTTTTCAATATATTTGCCAGAGAGGATGGCATAGATCAAGTGTATGCCAAGGCTCAGGAAAATGAAGTTGAAAGCGACATGATCGACTTTATTGTGGCCTGCAGTTACAGAAGAAGAGCTCGCTATGATGAGGCAGGAGAACTTCTGGACAAGGTTATAGTCTCTATGGATAGAGAAGAAACTGATATAGAGGATAAGGCTGAAATATATGCTGAGAAGGCATCACTGTGTTATGACCTGGCTAATAGAAATGTAGAGGACAGGGATGCGTTTGAGGGTTGGACAGATAAGTGTAGAGAAGCACTCGAGGAGGGCCGTAAGTACAGTCCTGAGAATAAGCGTATCTACTGGATAGAGACAGACCTTTATGAATTGGAAGGCAAGGATGCATCTCCTGTTTATGAGAAGATGATGGAGCTCTTCCCAGATGATGCAAATGTCAATTATGAATTTGGCTGCTTCTTAAGACGTGTAAGAAAGGCTGAAGACGCTGAAACCCAGTTTAATATGGCGCTGAAGACTGATCCTGACCATTCCAGAGCAAACAATATGCTTGCCAGGATATTTATGTCCAAGTATTCAAAATCTGAAATGCCGGAGCATTATAAAATGGCTGTTGATTATGCAACACGCCAGCTGGTGATCGATCCGGATGCTTATTACTATGTTGAGAGAGCACTCATATACATAGATGGATATGAATTCGAGAAGGCTATTGAGGATGCGAAGGCTGCTCTTGAGAAGGAGACGGATAATGTCTATGCCTATAATGCAGCAGGCTATGCATGCATGATGCTGAGACGTTTTGATGAAGCTGAGGAGTTCCTTCTTAGTTCCATAGAGAACATGGAGAATCCTGATGAAACTCCGAATCCATATATTAATCTTGCCAGAACCTATGAGATGGCAGGAAAGTATGACAAGGCTCTGGAATATGTAGATAAGAAGATGGAAATCTTCGGAGTTGATAATGATAACCTGAATCGTAAGGCTATCATCTACAAGAAAGCCGGTCAGTATGATAAGTCTTATGAAATGTTATTTAAGATTCATGAAAATGTGCTGGGAAGAAAGAAGACCACTTCCAACATATGGATCGATGCGGAGCTTACAGATGTATATCTTGATATTCTGAGAGTAGCTTATCTTGAAGAAAGAGAAGACTTTATAGACAAATATCATCAGGCTATCAGTGATGTCATTAAGGATAAGGGATTCATGGCACTCTTCAGTGAGAAGAAGCTGCCGATGGAAG
>CAMHCL010000033.1 GCA_946183625.1 uncultured Lachnospiraceae bacterium | reverse complement strand
ACAGGTACTGCAAAATAAAAACAAGACTCAATCAAATCAGCCGTTTTCCAATACCTATCTTCACTATATAGCCAAAAACAGCCGTTTGTATGAAGAAATACAACAGCTGTTATAGCCAAAACATTTAATAATGATACATATTCTTTTCTACTACTCGAAGCAGAATTCTTATTATCGCTCATCACATTCAGTCCTTATGCATTAATCATAAAAATCAAAAACTCATTTTCTGCTTAACGCCAAAGAACTTAGCAGCAAGGAAAGAAAATGCCTTATAAACATAATCTATTTTTTCCATATATACAACCGGGAGCTCAACTATATCATTTTCTGAAATAACACCCTGCTCTATTTTATACTCTAGCCAGACATTAAAAAGCAACTCAGCAACTCTGCCAGGATACCTCTTTTCAAATCCTGATCTCTTGCTTGAATCTATAGCGCCTCGAAGCTCCTCAAGAACATCAAACACCCATGCGCAATAATCATCCATTAATTCACGAGGCATAATCATCATATTAAACATATAACCCCAAGTACGAGACATAACTCTGTTATATGGCTTAACGTAATTTGGATACTTATCCTTCAATATCTTAATAACCTTATTGAATTCTTCAACCTGATGAGTATGTATATAATGAGAATATAAAGTCTCAATCATATAGTTCCTCTTTCGTGGCAGAATAATCCTGTAGCGATTAAGCAGAAAATCTAATTCCTTGGATGTAAGAACACGTGAAAAAGGATCCACTCTACGTAGCACTCTTTTTACAAAGCTCTTTCTCTTTCCACAAAAATATCTTCTATAATGAACAAGACCAAGATAATCAGCGTCTAAATTCTTCCACGCCCAATAAAGACCCGTAAGTTCGCAATACTCCGAATTCAATTCAGAGATATTGTCACCCGAGTCATCTCTAGTGAATCCAATACTGTCCTTACCTTTAGCACCCACATGAAGTGGTAAGTACAGAGGGTCCTTTGACATTCTATAAGGTTTATGTGTAGCAACAATGACTTTCGCATTGTGCCTATTGCTATAACTCATATATATTGAGCCCTTCCTAATTAGTGGTAATTATTTACATAAAATTAATCACCATCTCTATTATAATATAATTATAGAATTATTACCACAATATTTATAAAAAAATGACCATGCCATAGATTTTTCCATCGCATGGTCATTTAAGTATTTACTCTGTAACGTAAGGAATGAGTGCTACGTGACGAGCTCTCTTAACAGCTACTGTAAGTTCTCTCTGATGCTTTGCACAGTTACCTGTGATTCTACGAGGAAGAATCTTTCCTCTCTCAGAGATATACTTTCTAAGTAAGTTAGCATCCTTATAATCGATGACCTGATTCTTGTCTGCACAGAAAACACAAACCTTCTTTCTTCTGTGAGTAGGTCTTCTTCTCATTGGGGCAGCTCCGCCCTCTGTCTTATTGTAAGGCATATCTAATCCTCCATATTATTAAGCAAGACCCATGCTTTACTTAAATGGCAGATCCTCTTCTATACTATCTGGTATAGGCATAAAACCTTCTGCGCTTGCATCCTGTGGAGCAGGTGCAGTCTGTGGCTGATATCCACCTGTACTGCCATCTGAAGCATTCTTGCTTTCAGCAAATTCTTGTTCTTCTACTACAACTTCAGTGGTGTATACCTTCTGACCTTCCTTATTTGTGTAAGAACCAGTCTGTATACGACCTGTGATTGCTATCTTAGTACCCTGTTTCAGATACTTTTCAGCAAATTCACCCTGTCTGCCAAATGCTACACATGATATAAAATCTGCAGTCTGTTGATTATCTCCACCATTTCTTCTAGCGAATCTTCTATCAACTGCAAGTGTATATCTGGCGATAGCCATCTGATCACCATTCTGACCCTGGCTATATCTAACTTCTGGGTCTCTGGTAAGACGACCCATAAGAATTACCTTATTCATAACATAACCTCCAATAGCTATGCGTCCTGTCTAACAATAAGGTATCTGATGACAGATTCAGTAATTCTGAGCTTGTTCTCAATCTTAGCAGGAGCTTCGACTGGACCCTCGAAATGAACGAAGTAGTAATAGCCTTCCTTCATGTCCTGAATCTCGTAAGCAAGTCTCTTCTTGCCCTGATCGTCAACATCTGTAAATGTTGCACCATACTTGGCAATAAGCTTTTTAACCTTCTCGAGAACTGCTTCTCTCTGTTCGTCATCAATCTTAGAGCTGACAACTAACGCGATCTCATACTTATTCATTTTGCACCTCCTTATGGACTATAATGGTCTCTGCCAATGTTCGGAAAATCCAGTGCCCAGCAGAAACAAGGATACATCTGAAGAAAACTCCAGATAAAATATATCACAGTTTTTCAAGTTTAACACATCATAATAAGGAGTGCAAGTATAAATATGATTTATCAAACCACTTTACCCTTTTTTATTTTATATTTCTTTCCACTTATCGTAACAGTACCACTAAAATTAAAATCAACAGCCCCGTTTCTTAAGTACCATGAACCATTCTCGTTTTTAGCAATACCAGTATAGCCAGCCTGATATTTACCATTCTTTATATAGTGCCATTTACCCGTTGCAGGATTCTTTACTACGCTGGTAATAAACTGCACCGTACCATTCTTCAGGTAAAATGTACCATTTTCATTCTTTGCAAAGCCCGTAAATGTCGGTTGGTACTTACCATTTTTTATATAATGCCACTTTCCTGTTGCTGGATTCTTTACTACACTGGTGATAAACTGCACCGTACCATTCTTTAGGTAATAAGTACCATTTTCATTTTTAGCAAAGCCTGTGAATGTCGGCTGGTATTTACCATTATTTATATAATGCCACTTACCCGTTGCAGGGTTCTTTACGATACTGGTGATAAACTGCACCTCACCATTCTTTAAGTAATAAGTACCATTTTGATTTTTTGCAAAGCCTGTAAACGTAGGATCATATTTTCCATTAGTAAACTTATACCAGCTTGTCTTGCCGTTTATAGTCACCTTGTATATCTCATACTTCGCATCATCAATGGTTATTACCGGAATAGTTTCATCATAATGATAGCCACAATCAGAACATGTAAATCTCTTTATGCCGGTATCAGTATACGTTGCCTGCTTTATAACTTCTTCCTTATAAGCATGTCCCTTTGCAGGAATCACCTGTTGTTTATCAATTATCGCATGACAATCAGAACACTGGCTTCCATCCGTGAGTCCCGGTTCTGTACAAGTTTGCGCTTTACCCGGAACAGTAACAATGTTCAAATGTCCTGTAGCCGGTATATTCTCATTCTTAGTCTCATTACAATTATCATGAGTACATTTATATGTTTTGATACCATCAACTGTACATGAAGCACCCTTGGTAACCGTACCATTATCCCATTCATGACCAGTTGCCGGAACTTCTTTCTGTTCCACAAGTATTTCCTCACATACCGAGCAGTGCTTACCTTCTGTAAGGCCTGTCTCTGTACAGGTTGGTGCAACTGCCGGATCTGTAACTTCTTTATGACCATATGCAGGAATTGATTCTCTCTTCTTCTCTATGCAGCCTTCTCTGGTACAAGTGAAATGCTTCACTCCATCTTCTGTACATGTCGCATCAGAGATTATGGTTCCTTCATCCCACGCATGTCCTAGTGCAGGAACGACTTCCTGTCGTTTGATAACATCATTACACACTGAGCAGTGGCTTCCTTCTGTAAGACCCGTCTCTATACAAGTTGGTGCTACCGCATCATCTTTAACCTCTTTATGTCCCTTAGCAGGAACTGTTTCCTGAGCTATAAGAATCTCGCCACATACTGAACAATGACTTCCTTCTGTAAGGCCGGGCCTGAGACAGGTTGCTTCTACAGCATCATCTGTTACAGCAGAATGATCTGCCTTAGGAACAACTTCCTGTTCAACAATTGTCTCGCCGCAAACTGAACAATGACTTCCCTCTGTAAGGCCTGTAGAAGTACATGTAGGTTCAACCGCTGGATCAGTTACTTCTTTATGTCCAAGCGCTGGAATAATCTCTTCTTTAACTTCTTCGCAATCCTGACAATGATATATAATCTTGCCAGATTCTGTACATGTTGGAGTAGAATCAACTGTACCGCCGTCCCAAATATGGCCTGAGTATTCTACTATCTTACATCTATTACATATTCTGACATAAGTATCAGGATCTTCTTCTGATGGTTCCCAATCAGTATAGTCATGACCAAGCTGTGGAATTATCTCCTGTGGAGTAATCTTTTCTCCACAAACCGAGCAATGACAGCCTTCTGTAAGGCCTGTCCCTGTACAGGTTGGCTCTACTGCTTCATCTATAATAAGTGTATGTCCCTTTGGACGTACTGTATCGACTCTGGTTTCACCACACACTTTGCAGGTATAAAGCATTTCACCTTCTTCAGAGCATGTTGGTGCAATCTGAACCTTGCCGTCATCCCAGCTGTGGTCAAGTGCAGGAATAACAATCTGTCTTACCAGGGTTTCGTTACATTTTATACAATGGCTACCTTCTGTAAGACCTGTTTCTGTACAGGTTGGGGCCACGTATGGATCTGTCTCTTCTTCATGTCCTTCTGCAGGTATGATTTCCTGAGACTTAAATACTTCATTGCACTTCTCGCAATGAGTACCTTCTGTAAGTCCAGTCTTTGTACAGGTTGGGGCGATTGCACGATCCACAACTATACTGTGACCCGCTTCTGGAACAATCAGATCAGCCTCTGTCACTTCTGTCTTACCTTCAGCATCACCAAACATCTTGCCACAAACCTTACAGGTCCAGTAATCAGCCAAACCTGTTTCTGTGCATGTTGGTGCTGTTCCATCGTGCTTAACAAGCACATGAACTGTAGCATAGAGTTCATCTGCACGTGTAACCAGCTGCTGAAGCAATTCTTCATTTACAGTTCCAAACAACTGCTTTTGTTTATCTGTAAGTGTGTCATATATCGCATCTGCTGCATAAACCGATTCAACATCATTTATAGAAAGAGCAGATACGCTTGGAAGAGCATTCAGCATGGAAATGAGCGAATTAACAGCCTCATAATCTTCTTCAGTGTAATCCCAATTCGGAATCCAATTTATATTTTCGCCACCGTAATCCTGAAGAGCCTCTTCGGTCCATGTCGGATTTTCAGGTGGATAATATATAGTAACATTATTCAGATCAGCGAAGCATCCTTCATAGAATCCAGGCATATCACCTGTAAAATACAATTCCTGAAGTGAAGTACAGCCGTTCAGTGATACATAATACTGTTTGCCATCAGGATACTGATCATACGATACATTTATAATCCTTGCAGGTAGCTTGAGAACCTTAAGATTACTACTGTCATAGAAATCGGCTGTTACATAATAGCTGCCTGTTAATCCGTAACCCGCTCTAGACAGATCTACATATTCAAAAGAACTATTCCATGCAAAAAGTCCTCTGAAAAGCCTCTGTGTTAATACAAGATTTTTCGCATTAGTATTTGAAAGATCCAGAGACTGAATCCATTTCAATCTTTCTATTCCTGTAAAATCAATATATGAAGCCGTTGTGATATTAAGTAAAGTTATACTCTTAAGTTCATCTATAGACAGCCATCCATCACCATCCTTGTCATAAGTATTCTCAAGGTAAGAACGGAATGTAGCATCAGGAATAGTTTCATCATTTAATTCAAATGCTCTGACTGCGTAAGTTGTTGGATAATCAATTTCACTTACTGTGTATTGAGAAGTATACTCTTCGGAGGAGTACATTTGATCAGGAATATGATCTGAGAAAGAACCGGAGCCATACATGTAATATACTCTCTCTCTTCCCGCATCCCATGTAGAATCTGCATAATAATATGAATCATTCATCTGAATCATATTCCATGCATGCAATTCCTGACTGGATCCACTTATTCCATATCCCTTGACAAATCTATTATCTATTCCATTATCAAGAAGCATTCTGTAAAGCAGAACAGCATAACCCTGACATACCGCAGTCTTATTGATAATCGCAGCGTATGCAGAGTGCTTTAACAGATATGTATCATCGTTCAGATTTTTATAATCGTAAGTTATATTATTTGCAATGTAATCATATATTAATTCTAATTTTTCTTCGTTAGTTTTTCCTGTAAGCTTAAGCTTCTTATAAACTGATTCCAGTTCTGCATCTACCTGAGCTTCCTGCTCTGCAGTTGTGAAATACGTTATAGTATAAGTAAATGTTACATAGAAATAATCGCCGTAAGCGAAGGATTTAATTCCACCACCTCTGGAATGAACCTGATACCTGAGATAATCGCCTTCACAGCCAACTCCAGTATGCTTAGTAGCCTCATCATAAATAGCTGTATGAATCTTATTGAATTCCGGCTTCTCATCAAATCGAACAGGCACTGAAATCTCAGTCTCTCTTCTCTTCATGCTCTCTCTAAGTATTGTGCCGGCCTCTTCAATGGTCGTCACATACTCATCATAGTCATAAATATCAGCATTAACTTGTGTAGGAAAATCTCCGACATCAGAAATCCGATCCGCTACATATGGACCAATGCCGGAAAAAACAAGAATAAAAATTAGAAGTATAGATAATACAATATTTTTTATTTTTTTCATAAGCACACCCAAAACAATCTTTCCGGTGCATGTGCCCCCACCAACAGCACCCTTACAAACAAAATACCAATCACCTATATTTTACCATATATAAAGTCTTATTCATACTCAAAATTCTTTGTAAAGCTTTCAACTATAGGATCGCATGAATCCTTGTTGGAACTAGGATACTCAAACTTTATACTAACGTATCTATCTCCAACCTGCTTAGCCTTTATATAATATAAACTACCGCTTGGATAAACACCTGATATGGCATACATATCATCCTGTTTTACATCATAATCAAGCGACGCATGTTCAACATCTACATTTGCAGATTTATCTGACTCATAAGCCCCATCAAAATCAGTCGGCATGCTTGACATCATTGTATCAATAACAACTATGCTGGCATCAAGGCTTTCATTGTAGAAAGAATGCACGTACTTTATAGCTGTATCTTCTGTTGATGTATTCTTGAAGCCTGCCGGAACATAGAACCTGGCACCTCTAGGAGAATCGAACCAATAATCACCTTCTCCTGAAGCAGGCGCCTCTGTTGCAGCTTCTGTAGGTGCCTCTGTTGCTGCTTCTGTTGCGGCCTCTGTATTTACTACTATCTCATTTACTGTTGTTATAGTTTCAGGGTTGTATTGAACTACATCATCAGTCTTCTTCTTTCCACAACCTGCTAATGACAGAGTCGCAGCTAACACAAGTATCAAAGCCCCTGTTTTCTTATTCAAAAAATTACTCTTATACATATCTCGCCATCCTCTCAAGTATTTAGAAACTGCAGAATAATTATATCATACGACTATTCTCCCTGCCATTAGAAATACTCTGTACTATACGAAAAAAGGACCTGGCACAAGACCAGGTCCTACTAAAAATCTTTATTTACATTTCCTTAACTTCGTCAAATGTCTTAACGATATCTTCATCTGGCGCCCTAGTAAGAAGGCTGAATACGAAGATGAATATAAGTGCTACAGCGAATGCTGGTGCAAGCTCGTACAGATCCCATGCTCCGCCCAGTGGACGCACAGCATATTTCCATACAAATACCATTACAGCACCCGAGATCATACCAGCGATGCAGCCCCACTTATTTGTTCTCTTCCAGAAGAGTGACATAAGTGTTGCTGGTCCGAATACAGCACCGAATCCTGCCCATGCGAAGGATACAATATTAAATACCGAACTGCTTGGATCCCATGCAATGATAACACCAAGTACACCAACTACAACGAGTGTAAGTCTTGCTGTAAGCATTGCTGCTGTATCACTCAGCTTGATCTTGAATGCATCCTGAATGATATTCTCTGAAACAGCTGATGAAGCAGCGATAAGCTGTGAATCTGCTGTAGACATTGTTGATGCAAGGATTCCGGCGATGATGATACCAGCAACAAGTGCGAATCCAAATCCATGCTCTGCTATATTGTGAGAAAGCACTACGATAAGTGTCTCTGCCTTTGATGCAGATGTTGGATCCTCTATAAGGTTCTCAAGTCCACCTGATATTGTTGCTGCACGGCCTACAACTCCAAGGAATGTAGCAACAGCAAGTGAGATTACAACCCATACTGATGCAACTCTACGAGAAAGCTTCAGCTTGTTAGGATTCTCGATAGCCATGAATCTAAGTAAGATATGTGGCATACCGAAGTATCCAAGTCCCCAGCAGAACATAGTAATCTTATTAAATAATCCATAAGGGGCAGCCGACTGTGTAGCATTGTTAAATGTAGCGTTCATGTCGAGATAACCCTTAAGGCTGTCTGCATTTGATATAACAGCATCAAATCCGCCAGCCTTATCGATGCCGAACACAAGAACGATAATAAGTGCGATACTCATTACTATTGCCTGAACAAAGTCAGTTGTAGATGCTGCAAGGAAACCACCTGTTGTTGTATATCCAACAATGATGATTGCTGCTATAACCATAGCAACCTGATAATTAACTCCGAAAAGCTGTGAGAACAGCTTGCCGCATGCCGAGAAACCTGAAGCGGTGTAAGGCACGAAGAATACTATGATAGCCAGAGCACCTATAAGAAGTGTTATGTTCGATTCATCCTTAAATCTCTTCTTGAAATAATCCGGCAGTGTGATTGCCTCTATCTTAGCTGTATAATTTCTAAGTCTCTTAGCTGTGAAAAGCCAGTTAAGATATGTTCCAACTGCAAGTCCGATAGCAGTCCATCCCGCGTCAGCTATACCTGAGAAATATGCCAGACCCGGCACACCCATAAGCAGATATGAACTCATATCTGAAGCCTCAGCACTCATGGCAGTTACAAAAGGACCCAGCTTACGTCCTCCGAGGTAAAAGTCTCCTACATCCTTCGTCTTACGTGATGCAAGGAAACCGATTACCAGCATACCCGCCAGATAGATAACGACTGAAACAACTATACCAATCTGCGCTGTAGTCATTGTCTTATCCTCCATTACTTCATTTAAAAATCCTGTTTCTCACGTTAAATTGTTAACGCAAAAAACAGGACTATTTTATCATGTTTATATCGTTTTATCAAGACAATGAAAAGCTGGCTAAACACCCGTCTTCACGATAATTCCGCCACCCATCACACAGGAATCATCATCATAGAAAACTGCCGACTGTCCAGGGGTAGCAGCACGAACCTTCTCGTCAAATGTAATCTCTACCCTTCCATCTTCCAGGATAGCCACATCCGCCGGAACCGGATCATGATGATATCTGATCTTAACTCTCGCTCTTACAGTTTCTCCAGCCTCCGGAGTTTCTATACTCATAAAATTCACTCCGCTGCAGATAATCTTATCCGTAAAAAGCGATTCATTTGACGAAAGCACAATCTCATTCGTTTCAGCATTTATGGACTTGATGAATACAGGATGCCCCATTGCAATGCCCAGGCCCTTTCGCTGACCAACTGTATAGTGGATAATGCCCTTGTGAGTACCAAGTACATTTCCATCCTCATCTACAAAATTCCCTTCTTCCGGAAGCGGACCATCAAAATTCTCTTCGATATATTCAGAATAATGACCATCAGGCACGAAACATATCTCCTGAGAATCAGGCTTATCAGCAACTGGCAGGCCAGCCTTTATAGCGATGTTCCTAACCTCATCCTTCGAAAGCTTGCCGAGAGGCATAAGCGTACGGCTCAGCTGTTCCTGTGTCAGCTTATAAACCATGTAAGTCTGATCCTTAGCTATATGCTCAGCCTGCTTCACCGTATACCTTCCATTATCCAGCTTTACAACAGAAGCATAGTGACCGGTGGCGATATATTCAGCACCATAGGTGTCAGCTGTTGCCAGCATCTTCTCCCACTTGATATATCGATTACACTCTACACAGGGATTCGGAGTCATTCCATTTATATAACTGTCTATAAAAGGCTTAATAACAAGGTCATTAAACTCGCATCTGCTGTCGGTCACATAATAAGGAATTCCCAGCTTCCATGCCACCTTCTGGGCATCATCTATCTCACAGCATCTGCTGTCCTTGCCCTCACTAGTGAGCCATGTACGAAGCGTCACACCTATGACATCATATCCAGCCATCTTAAGCAAATATGCAGTTACAGCACTGTCCACACCTCCGGACATACCTACAACAACTTTTGGCATCTATCCAACTCCTATCATTCCTCTGCCTTTTCAACAGGCTTTTCCCTCTTCTTATCAAATGCGAAAACTATCGCACCTATAAAGAATGGTACCACCATACTATAAAATCTGTAAAGAATTACAACCGTTGCCGCCGTCGTTCCAAAAAGCGGAACAAAAAGGAGTGATACCACAAACTCCAAAGTACCAACTCCGGCCGGTGCCACCATAACTCCACCTATCATGTTGGATACAGCCATAAGCGCTATCGGTATGAGTACATTTGTCTCAGGGAATGTAGCATGTACAACTATAGACGCAACAGAATACCACAGCGCCATCTTCAGCATCTTCAGCAGCGTAACTCTTACACATAAAGTTTTATGCTGGAAGAAATATCTGCCCGATTCATTAAACAGGATTATCTGATCAGTAAGCTTCTTCGCCTTTTCAGGCTTCTTCTTCAAAATCTTATTAATCACGGCAACTCCGAAATCTGCGAATTTCTTCCATGCGGAGGCTATAAGCAGGATTGTTACGATGGTGAGCGAAACTACCGTTCCTAATACGCACCATTTTGCATATTCCATGATAGAACCAATCCCTGCCAGATAGAGTCCGATAAAACTTATAAGACCTATAAGCGTTACGCCGAGCTTCTGATATGCATACTGCACCAGCACGATACCACTAGACTTACCCGGATCTATATCATGCTTTGAGATGTAATAAACCTCCGCAATACCGCTGAGGGATCCAAGTGAGATCAGCTTGTAAAATGCACAGTATAAACCACATTTTAAACCTTCCCACCATGTCATCTGGCGTTCCTCATACATGGTCATGTTACTGATAATTCGGCCCTCGGTTGCAAAATGAAGCAGCGTTGCTAGAAGACATAGAATCGAAACCCATGCCGGGTGGTGCCGCATTTCACGAAATGCCGCATTTATGTCCTCCTGTTTCCAAAAATAAACTACAATAAGGGCTATGATGATCATAGCCCATTTAATTATATTTCCTATGTAATTCTTACGTTCGCCCTTGGTGTCCATTGTATTACCTCATTTTTGTTATCTTAACATTATAACTTATTTAGCAAAATAATAAAATAAATAAAATAGTGGGCAGACTGCCCACCGATTTAATCCCGATTTTTGTTACATTATTCTCGTGTCCAACATACCGAAATCGGATACAAAAATATAAAGTAACAATCAACGGGATGTCAAATCATGGAACGAGATGTCATTGAAAAAATTGAAAATATTCAAATTGATATGAACAACACTAAAGAGCTAGATGAGTTCCTGTCACAAATGGATAAATCCATGATTCATGGTGATTTTGTCGATTATTTTCGTTCACTTCCTGAATTCAAAAATATCTCTGACTCTAAACTCATAGACCTGAGTGGTATCGAGAAGTCCTACTACTATCAGATCATGAAGAAAAAGCGTAAACCAAGTCGTGACAAACTGTTAAGGCTCTGCATTGGAGCCGGTCTGACTCTGCCAGAGACCAGCAACCTGCTTCAGCTCAGCGAGTACGCTGTTCTGTATCCAAAAAAGAAACGCGATGTCATCATCTCAGTAGCTATCAATCAACATATCACAGTTATAGAAACCAACCTTCTGCTGGACAAATACCATGAAGATGTATTGTCATAATTATTAGTTAAATGTATCGTCTTTGCTTCCTATCAGATTCCCATATCCATCATATACATTTAAGGTGAAGGAACCACTTGACGGGAAGGTGGACATTTTACCGAAATTGAACACAATCTTTTTATCACTATAAACCTCGGCCGGGTATTCCTGGGTCCATGTTGTGCCATTCCAAGCTACTATTTCCGCTCTGACCGTCGTAGTCCTATCCCCCTCCATTCCAGCCAAAGGTCCGCCTGTTATAGTAAAACTAGTCTCCAGGTAATTCGCCTTAGTTATATAAATCTTACTTGCTCTCCACTTGCATATCTCAAGAACCATCGTATCAATTCCAGCATAACCATCCCTGTTCAGGTCAAACAAATAATATCTTGTATTTTCGTCAGGATCATTAATTGTCTGCTTGCAATATAAGTATTTCGCTTCAGCCACTTTATCCTTGGAATCTTTATAATCATCTATTTTTTTCAAAGTATCTACGCACTCAACATAGTCTCCAGCTTCAAAGGCCTTCATACCTCTTCTATATTCAATCTCGTCATTGATATATGACATATCCTCACCGGACTGAGTTTCCAGAGCAGCAGCTATTAAACGAACTTTATTATAATCTTCAGAATCAAAACAAGCATCCATCTCATTAGTTAAAGACTCATAAAATGTATCGTAGGCTTCTCCTTTATCTACTCCATTGCTCTTCAAAACCTTGGCAGCATCAAAAACGGCCACCGCATTTGTGGTGGAACTGTTGCTTTCGTATTTAGCCA
Organism: uncultured Lachnospiraceae bacterium; assembly: GCA_946183625.1. Classification (GTDB taxonomy): domain Bacteria; phylum Bacillota; class Clostridia; order Lachnospirales; family Lachnospiraceae; genus Eubacterium_Q. The sequence goes on along the minus strand of CAMHCL010000033.1, from coordinate 1,001 downwards.
ATGCCTTCTCATAGTCAGCAATGAGGCCATCCTTTACAGTCTCAACCCGACATGTCTCATAAAGCGTTTTAACATCCTTATAATCCCTGCCACAGATATTAAACTTCTTCATGGCAGTTTCGTAATCCTCTGACTGCATGGCTGCAACGCCTTCTTTGTACGCCGGCTCATTAACGTATATGTCATGATAGTAATATTTATTAAATATATAGCCGGCTGTAAGCAGAATTATAGCCACTGCAAGGACAGGGACTGCTATCTTGAATGCAAGTGAATGGACTACTTTTTTTGCAGCATTCTTACTTCTTGTAGATGCAGGAATGGCAGGATCCCAGAGTTTATCAATGAGGAATCTCATCTGGGAAACCGAATTATATCTCAGTTCAGGCTGAAGCTTGGTTGCTTTTGCAGCTATCCTCATAGCCTGTGGTGATTCCGGCATGACACGTTGAATAAGCTTTCCGAATCCATATATATCTGTTCTTTCATCAGACTGAGCAAAACCATACTGCTCTGGTGCAGCAGAACCCTGGGTACCGATCAGCACGGTATCCTTTTCTTTTCCCCTGATGTATTGTTTCGCCGCATCATAATCAATAATCTTGACACTACCGTCATCCGCAACCATTACATTTGACGCCTTGATGTCCCTGTGAATTATAGGAGGCTTCGCCGAATGAAGGAAAGCCAGTCCATCACATATCTCCAATAAGATTCGTTTCTTCTCTTCAAAGCCAAGAGGGTTACCTCTATAATCCTTTCCCGAATCAAGAAGCTCATCCAATGTCGTGCCCTGGATCATATCCTCAATAACGACCAGATCACCCTCTTCCTTCCAGAATACCTTGATACCCGGAATTGTCTTATGTGGATTATCCCTCAGATACCTATAAACCGGAACACTAAAAACAGAGAGGACTTTCTTATAATAAAGCCTCTCTGTTGTTGGATCCATGACAATACTCTTGCCATCCTTCAGTTGTTTGATTTCGGTGTATAGA
>CAMHCL010000032.1 GCA_946183625.1 uncultured Lachnospiraceae bacterium | reverse complement strand
CATTTCCAAAAATTTACTGTTCTTATTTGGATTCGTTCAATTCCGAATATTCTTTATTAAGAATTTTCGGGGTTGTTGTCATTATTAAATTCTCAAAGATCAATTTTAATAGGTTGCAGGAACATCTATGATGTACCGCAGAATCGGAGAAGGAGGGATTTGAACCCTCGCGCCGCTATTAACGACCTACTCCCTTTCCAGGGGAGCCCCTTCAGCCACTTGGGTACTTCTCCAGGTGTCTGAAACCTACAAGCGGAGAGGATGGGATTCGAACCCATGTGCCCTTGCGGACAAACGGTTTTCAAGACCGCCTCGTTATGACCACTTCGATACCTCTCCTTATTTAATTTAGTCCGTAAATAATAGTCGCTTTTTTCTAGCGACAAAGACTATATTAACAAAAGCCGATAATAGTGTCAACAGTTTTTTTCACTATTTTTTATACAAAAATCTATGTTCATTTTCGACACATTTAATCAATCGTCACAAAAGCTAAATCGTGGTCTTTTGCATAGCTTTCAGCAACTGATCCAGCCTTGCCTTTTATGGTTACTCCTGCAGTTTCTTCAAACGCAGAATCATCTATAGTTTCTACTGATTCTGGAATTTCTATTTCTTCCAAAAATCCACAATACGCGAACGCCTTACTATCTATGGTAGAAACACCATCTTCCAAAACGCAAGTTTTTACATTTGAATTTTTAAATGCACCCTCTCCGATAACCTTAACACTTCTCGGAATAACAATGTCCTGGTGATTCTCTAGTCTTCTCTGTCCGGACATAGCACCCTCGCCGATTTCCTCTACACCGTCAGGAATAATGGTCATGCTGCATCCTGAAATCAGTTTATTAGAAGCCGTCTCGATTATGGCATTACAGTCATCTCTGCTGTCAAATGTTTCGTTATCAGGACTTACTTTAATAGAAGCAAGCTTATGGCAGTAACCAAAAAGCCCCACGCCTTCAACTTCACTTACATTCTTCGGAATCTCGACATAGCCCAGCTCAGGACACATAGCAAAGCTTTCACTGCCTATTCTTTCCAGACTGTCAGGCAGAGTCACCTTGATTGTCTTCTGGCTGCCATAGAAGGCTCTGTCGCCTATGGAGGTTACGCCTTCTTCTACTACTATATATCTATATTCGTATATAGACCAAGGAGCCTTATCTTCTTCTGTATAGTCAGGTATCTCACCCTTGCCCGATATAGTAAGAGTGTTTCTGATTACCTTCCAGTTCAGATTGTCATTATTTTCGCCTATCAAAACACCACTGGTAGTAGGCCTATTCAGCATCTTACGAACATTTTCAAAATTCTTTGATTCTATAAAGAAGATCAAAACTGCCGCAACTATAAAAAAGATAGCAAGCCAGAGAAGGATCGGTGCCGCAAGCCTGCTGGTCTCCCTGTTCATGTCGCCCACAGGCTTCAGCCCAAGAATATCAAGTAATTCACCCTTCATCTCTGTAATATCTTCATATCGATCATCAGGATTTTCAGAGCAGCCCTTCTCAAATACTTTTCTGATATCCTCTGAAGAACCCTCATTGAGAAAGCCCATCAACAGTTTACTAAGGGCATACTGGTCAACTTTTGCATCGTAAGCTTCTCCGCCAGTAACACCAAAACCGTCCAGCTTATAAGAGCCATACTTATTAAGCATTATATTCTTTGGCTTTATCTCTCCATGAAGTATGTGTTTCTCCTCGCAAACCTCAAGTGCATTGCACATATCCAGCGACATTCTAAGAATATCAGCATCATCATAAACGCGGTCATTCATTTCATCAGTCAGCGGCTCAAGAAGTTCCTTGCGCATATACAGAGTCCAACCATTTGACCCTTCTTCATGATCCACGTGATAGTCATCAACCATAACGATATTGTCATAGTTTGCAACGTTGTCCATTGACTTTATCACATCATAAAAATCATTGACCAGCTGCTCGTAATCTGTATCATCATTTTCATCCTTAGGCGCAAGCCTGAGCACCTTGATAGCAGCTTCAGTATCTTCATCATCAGTCAAATGTGCTTTATATACTGTTCCATAATCACCAGAGCCTAATTCTTCATCTATTATCCAGTCTTTCCATTTTTCAGGAAGCAATACTTTTTCCATAATAACTCCAACAAATACTATAGAATAATAAAAACATTAGTGCTACAATAAGCCATGACGTTATATGAAATGTAGCGCATTCATTATTATATTATATTTCTACAGGTTAAAACAATGGTAAACGGAAAAAAAGTTATAGCTTTATGCACATCCAGAATATATGATCCACAAATACATGAATTTGTAGAGACACTGAATGAGAAACTTCGTTCGGTTGATTATCATATGCTGATTTTCACGATCAATTCAGATATATATTGGGAGAAGAATTATCTATCATCTGAAACATATGTCTTCAGCATTATGCCGTACAAAACTCTGGATTGTATAGTTATAATGGATGAAAAGATCAAGAGCCACGAAGTATCAAACCGCATCATCAAAAAAGCGGGCAGATATAATATTCCCGTGATAATAGTCGATGGCCATTACGAAGGTACAACCCAGATCAATTTTGATTACGAAGCAGGCTTCGAGAAGGTTGTACGTCATATAATAGAGGACCATAAAGTAAAGAAGCCTCATATGCTCGCCGGAATTCCAGGCAACATTTTTTCTGATAAGAGAATCGATATATTCAAAAAAGTATTAGCAGAAAATAACATTCCGTACAATGACTCCATGCTTAGTTATGGCGAATTCTGGGCAGATCCCGCCAAGGAAGCTATAAACAAACTTCTTGATACAGGAGACATACCGGATGCCATCATCTCAGCCAACGATATCATGGCGATCAATGCGTGCAATGTACTTATCAAACGCGGATACAGAGTTCCAGAGGATATATTAGTTTCTGGTTTTGATGGTTACGACGAGATATTCTTCACTGAACCAAAGATCACAACATCAAACTGCGATGTCGGTCTTCTGGCAAAAGCCACAGGAGAAACTGTCATCAAGATCATCTCCGGACAGGATTATGAAGACAAGCTTATAGAGCCGCAGTTTATTGCCAATGAGTCATGCGGATGTCCTACATGCATAGGAAAGCCGCATAAGCTCCTCAGTAGATTTAACGACAGCTTCTATCGTCACCAGGATGATATAAGAATCCTGCATAATGTAACATCCGCAATGCAGATGAGTCCGACGCCTATTGAAATGGCAAAGAACATAGAGAGCAACAAAACACAGGATCTGTTATGCGTAGTAGATAAGGAATGCTTCAATCGTGAGATAGATTATTTCCAGACAGATAACGACCCTGGCAACGATCCGCCAAAACCTGTTGCTCACAGAAAAGCCCTGAGACTTATCTTCGATTCTGACCATGTAGATACTATCGAGGATTATTTCCTTTCACCAAATTATGATACAGAAATAATAAATCTGCTTGATGACGGATACCCTATTATATTTAATACGATCGATTATATGAATAAGCCATTTGGTTTTATATGCTATCACTTTAAGGATTATGTCATAACAGACTACTCCAGAGCAGCCAGCATTACTAATGCCATAAGTATGGGAATAGGAAACTTTATCAATCTTCAATTCCAGCAGGCACTTATGGAGCAGATGGAGGAAATGTACAAGAGAGACGCGCTTACCGGTCTATATAATCGTAATGGTTTCAACAGAGCATTTGCAGAATTCATGTCATCAGACGAAGTGATAGGTCGCAGCGTGACCCTTCTTATGTCAGATCTGGACGGACTGAAATATATAAACGATCACTTTGGCCACGCCGAAGGAGATCATGTTATATCCCTTGTAGCAACCGCCCTCGTGGAAGCCTGTCCTGATAATGCATTCTGTGCCAGATTCGGCGGAGACGAGGTATTTGCAGTAATTCCCGGCAAGGTTGATCCGGACAGAGTTATCAAAAGGATTAATTCGATTCTTGATAATTATAACAAATCTTCTGGCAAGGATTATTCAGTTGCAACCAGCTGCGGAGCTTAAACGACCACATTAAGCAGAAGCTTCAATGTACTTGATGCATTAAAAATAGCTGATGAGAAAATGTATGAAATAAAAGACGCAAAAAATATAGCTCGCTGATCATATGATCAACGGGCTATATTTTTTAGTTCTATAATTCTATGGCAATATCGTAAACTTCCGGATTCAGCTTCTTGATATATTCCATATGCTCATTCATGAGATCTATATCCTTCTCATAATCCGAATAATAATATTTTATCAGATTCAGAAATGCCCATGCAGAATTCGCATCCGGGTAAACGGTAGCCCTAAGAAAATACTCCTTGGCAAGTGCAGAGTCTGTATACTCCCTGAACACCTCTCTTCCACCAGCGCATTTTATCTCTCCTGTTCTGTAGAACAGTCCCAGCCTGTTGGCCGCATAAGGCTCGTACTTGTCAGCTGATAGTTTCAGATAATCAGTGTATACTCCGATCGCATCAGATATTTCCTTCTCTGGCGCACCTGCCTCTTTTAGTTCAATAATCCTCTCAGCCTCTTTTGCCGCCAGATTATTGCAGGCATAGACATAGCCCTGGTTAGCAGCACATTTGAAAAATGTATCGGCAACTTCGGAACAGATATCTGGTGACGAACAATCCAAAGCAGAAAGTCCGATCAATTCAAAATCCTGGTTCGAAACATTTGAACTGATAACGTCCCTTAAAATTTCGTATGCATCTTCACTCTCGGATGCTTTCTTAAGTATTCTTCCCACAAGATTAACAGCTCCCGGAACCTTGCTGTACTGAAGACAAGTGGTAGCAAGCTCCAGCGCCCTTACATGGCGTTCCATCTCCGGAATAACGTCGATCTTCGGAATATCTTCAGCATTATGAAGGAAAGAACCCCTCTTGTAATTAAGAAGGAAGTACGCCAGGTCCCAAAAAGCAAGGGGATAGGCCACTCCGCTATAAGACCAGTTTCCTTCTTCATCAGTTTCTATTCCCGCAGCCTTCAGATATATATCGAAAGAATCTCTGTAGGGATTAGTTCTGAGAATCCTGCCGTAGAATATCAGGTCGGCGCAATATTTGATCGCGACCACATTGCCGGAGTCCGACAGATACATAACCTCACGCTGGGCCGCCTCCGAAGAGGTACCATAGCGTTGCAGGACCTGCTCGGTAAATACCGAGAGGTCCTGCTCATATTTATTATCGCAAGGAATTAAACTCATATTTTACTCCTCAGGCTTCAGCCCTTCAGGTGCTTCCTCATATCTTGCAAACTCATATGAGAAGAGGCCTGTACCTCTTGTCATAGAGAACAGCTTTGTATCATATTCATAAAGCTCAGCATAAGGAACATCTGCAACTATCTCCTGATTTCCGCCTTCTACAGGATTCATTCCCATAACACGTCCGCGGCGCTTGTTGAGATCACCCATAACATCACCTGTATACTGATCAGGAACTACAACCTTCATAGTTGCGATAGGCTCAAGAAGAACCGGACTTGCCTGCATGAAGCCCTGCTTGAAGGCCTGCTCTGTAGCAACCTTGAATGCAAGCTCTGATGAGTCTACTGAATGGTAGCTTCCATCATAGAGAACAACCTTAACACCTGTAACAGGATATGATGCAAGAGGTCCATTCTTAACCGCCTCAACTATACCCTTCTCAACTGCAGGGAAGTAATTCTTTGGAACTGCTCCACCTACTACAGTCTCTTCGAAGATATAAGGAGTACTCATATCGCCTGAAGGCTCGATAGTGATCTTAACGTGTCCATACTGACCATGTCCACCAGACTGTTTCTTATACTTATATTCTGTATCAGCTTTCTTTCTGATAGTCTCCTTGTAAGCAATCTTCGGCTTAGTAAGTTCTATCTCAACCTTATACTTCTCAAGAAGTGTATCCTGAACTGACTTGATATGCTGTCCACTGATACCATAGATAAGTGTCTGAGCATTATCAGCATCATTTACAACCTTAAGAGTAAGGTCTTCCATCATCATCTTGGAAAGAGCCTGAGATATCTTGTCCATATCTCCCTTGTTCTTTGCCATATATCTCATATATACATAAGGCTTTGAAATAGGTGTACGGATGTAAGTAATAGGATTCTTCTTAGTTGACAGAGTATCTGTAGTCTGGCTGACAGCGAGCTTTGCAAGAGCACCAATGTCACCTGCGTGAAGCTCCTTAACTTCTTCAACCTTGTCTCCTCTTATCACATACAGCTTGCCAAGTCTCTCCTCAGCATCACGGTGATAATTATAGAGAACTTCATCTGTCTTAAGAACACCCGAATTAACCTTTATAAGTGAGTATTTACCAATATACGGATCCGCAATAGTTTTAAATATATATGCTGACTTAGGTTTTGAGAAATCATAATTTGCTTCAAAAACTTCATTATTGGTTGTGTTGATTCCGGCACATTTACATCTATCAGGACTTGGGAAGTACTTGATAACGTCTGCCATCAATGTGTACATACCTCTTGCAAGAGTATTAGAGCCCATAAGAACTGGAACAACTGTAGCATCACAAACACCTACACGAAGTGCCTGACGGATCTCATCCTCTGAGAACTCATCACCTTCAAAATATCTCTCCATAAACTCTTCACTGGTCTCAGCAACTGCCTCAACAAGTGCATCTCTGCAGATAGTAAGATTATCCTGTGAATAATCAGGTACATCAAACTTATCAACTGTTCCCTTATCGTTCCATCTCTTAGCCTTCTGCTGGATAACATTAACATATCCTACAAACTGCTCATTCTCTCTGATTGGCAGATGGAATGGAGCTATCCTCTTGCCATACATTTCCTGAAGTTCCTGAACGATCTCTCTGAAGCTTGCCTTGTCCTCGTCCATCTCTGTAACGAATACCATTCTAGGAAGATTTCTCTTCTCGCAGTAATCCCATGCACGAATTGTTCCTGCTTCTATACCCGACTTGCCGGATATAACTATAATTGCTGCGTCTGCAACTGAAACTGCTTCCTCAACTTCACCAACATAGTCAAAAAGTCCTGGGGTATCAAGGAGATTAACCTTTATACCATCCCATTCAACAGGCACCACCGAAGTCTTGGTGGTGTTGCCGAACTCCCCTTCCAAGCGTGTTTTCAACCCTGCCAGATAGGATATAGCGTCCACCAATGCGGTCTTACCGCATCCACAATGACCTAAAAGGACAACGTTGCGGATCTTATCTGTAGTAAATACATTCATGTAACCACCTCCGTATATTAATTATTATAAGTTTCCCAAGTCATACCCTTCGCCATGGTAAATGCCTTTGTTTCTTCCATAGGCATTGGCTTGCCGAAATAGTAACCCTGGGCTTTATCGCACCCTATCTGCTTTAAGAATTCATATTGTCCCTCAGTCTCCACGCCCTCAGTCAGCGACACAAGCCCCATACTCCTTGTGCCCTCTACTATATGAGACATAAGCAATGAAGTCTTCGGATTCTTCTCAAAGCTTCGTAGGAATACCATATCAAGTTTAATAACATCGAAGTCATACTCCACCAGATTATTCAGTGATGAGTATCCACTTCCAAAATCATCCAGCCATATCTGATACCCCAAGTCGCGCATCTTATCGCACTCATTCTTGATGTGGCCGAAATCCTCTTTGAATACACTTTCTGTTATTTCCAGATCAAGCATATTTCGAGGAATATTGTAACGTTCCCTTATACTCTCTACTATATCAAAAATATCGCAGAGCTCAAAGTCCATTCTTGAAAAATTTATAGATGCAGGAACAATTACGTCCCCTTTCTCAATAATCTCATTATAATCCTTACAGACCTGTTCTACCACATACATATCAACTTTGTGGATAAGGTGAAATGTTTCGAGGGTTTCTATGAATTCTCCAGGGGATAAAATGCCAATCCTGGGATCAACCCAGCGGACTAGAGCCTCATATCCACATATCTTTCCGGTCTCAACCCTGATAACCGGCTGATAGTATACCTTGATATATTCATTCTCAATAGCTTCATCCACATGATCCACCACGTATTGCTGTTTCCTCAGCCTCTCACGAAGTATCTCATCATAAACGCAGTAAAATATATCATGTCTGCTCTTAATACTGTTACAGGCAAGTCTTGCATGATCACATGCCAGGCCAACTTCACCCATTCTGTCGGCCATGTAGTAAATACCCGCCTTAATACGAACTCTCTTAACAGTATCCTCAGATTGAAGTATCCTCTTATAAACATTTTCGACTTTATGTATCACATCGTCCTTCTCGCCGATGTAACATACTACAAAATGATCATCCGAGAATCTGGATGAAACACCATCAGAAAACTCCTCCCGAATAGTTTTAGCCAGATCACATAGCAGCTCATCACCTAATCGGAAGCCATTTCGTTCATTAAAAAGTTTAAAATTCGGAATATCAAAATGAATTATAGATATGTTACTGCGTCTATACTGCGGCGCAGAAAGAATACCCTGAACCTGCTGATAGAAAAATGACATATTAAAGAGTCCCGTAAGGGAATCCGTCTCACTGTTCATAGACAGTATCTCAGCTTCGGCAAAAGAGTTTCGATTTCGATTTAAATATTCATTCTGGTCAACGTCCACAATGAACACATAGAAAAACGCTTTACCATTTCCACCATGAAGAAGATGTCCAAAATCCTCCACATAGCGCACTTCACCACTCTTGGTAAGAATTCTGTAGCGGACATAATCATGTCTCTTCTCTCCAAAAACAGTCTGTGCCTGTATCTGGTTCTGAATCTTGTGAAGATCTTCGGGATGAACCATCCCCTTGAAAGAATTGCCTGTAAACTCTTTGAATTCCATAAGAGTATTACAGCCATACAGCTTGATTATATTCTCATCTGCAAAAAGGATTTCCTCATCGTTACCCTCTTCGTAGATAAAGAATCCACCGGGAAGCCCGGCCGGAATATGATTTTCAGTATATCTTTTAAGCTCCTTTTTGAGATATTCATATCTCTTAAGCTTTTCTTCCTTATTGAAATGTTCTTCTCTGAACTGTTCCGGATTATCACTATAGTCCAGAACTTCTCCCTGGAACTGCTCGCTCGTCAGGTCAAATGTAATGTCTCCGATCACATTATAGCAATGGTAATTACCGCCCTCTCGCGGAATACCATAAACCTTACCTCCAAAGATATCCTGAACAAGAAACGCAGTGATAGAACACTGTCCTAATGTTTTATTATCCTTGCTCCACTCACCCCTGAGTCTTGGAGCACATGTATATTCACACCATATGTGTGAAAGTGCATCATATAGATCAAGTGGTGACTCTATATGCTTGTAATCATTTCCAATAGGTGGAATTACAGCCTTCTCCCAACCGTAAAACTTATATTTCATTCTTCCCCCTCTAACCAACAAGTAACTCTTATATCTAGTCTATATCAAACAAGTCTGCCAGACCTGTCGCTTCAAATATCTCCATAACACTGTCACTTACGTAACGAATAGTCATACTCCCCTGATCATCCATTACATTTTGCATGATTATCAGAACTCTGAGTCCTGATGAAGATATATAATCCACATCCAATAAATTAATCACAAGATCTGTAACACCCTCTAATTCCGAGACCTTGCTTTCCAGTTCCGGCGATGTGATAGTATCGATCTTCCCCGCGATCACCATCTCAAGCTTATCGCCATCTCTGTTCATCTTAATATCCATTATAGTTTATATCTCCTTTATCAGATATTTTTTACTATGGTAAATACATTTTTATTATCCGAGTATTTATAATATACATTATCCATGGTCTTTTTTACAATATGAATTCCAAGGCCACCGATTTTTTCATGATTCCTGTAAACATCCAAATCAGGTTCTGGCTGTTCCAATGGATTAAATGGAACTCCAAAATCCTCAAAGCTTATTATAACACTTCTTGGCTCATCATTGTTGATAATATCAACATCAATGTATTTTTCTTCAGAAGAAGCAGAATCTGTATAAGCATAGTTTGCTATATTAACAAATATTTCTTCTACAGATATCTTAATCCTGTTATATTCTCTATTTTCCAATCCTGAAGGCTTTTGCTCTTCCAAAAACTTGAAAACCTCTTCTAATTCAGATATTTCAGCTTTAAATCTTTTCTTCATTAGCACTATCCCCCGAATAAAAATCTTTCAATTCCATCCCCATCATAGTCATATCATCAAACTGCACTGCTCCGTCTACAAATACCTCGACGTCATTTTTAACATATGTCAGAAGCGCATTTAATGACCTATCTTTATATTCATTAAGTGATGCTAACATACGCTCCATGCCGTACATTTCACCACTGCCGTCTGTAGCCTCATGAACTCCATCCGTATAAAGGAATATTTTGTCACCCGGCCCCATCCAGATTTCATATTCCTCATATTTTCTATTTTTTCTTACTCCCAGCGGCATACCATGCTTGGTTTTCTTCAGCTCGAACTCGCCATTCTTCTTGTATATGACCGGATCATCATGACCCGCATTTGCAACCACCATATTACCTGTTCGAAGATCCAGCTTGGCAAGCCATACTGTAACAAACATATTAGTATTATTGTTGCTGCATATTCTGTCATTGATCGTATCTAAGACTTCTGCAGGTGATTTATCCAGCATTGCATGCTCTTTTATAAGAATCTTGGTAACCATCATGAAGAGGGCTCCCGGTACACCCTTGCCGGAAACGTCTGCCATTACAAGAGCCAGTGTATGATCATTTGTCAGATAGAAATCATAGAAGTCACCACCTATCTCCTTTGCAGGATCCATTGTGGCGTATACATCAAATTCATTTCTATCAGGAAATGCAGGAAAAATATTTGGCACGGAATTCTCCTGGATCAAAGCAGCCAGATGCAGCTCCGTACCTATTCTCTCATTCTCCTTTGTTACAGTCGCCAGGTTATACATGTTGTTGATGGTATCCATTTCCATCTTATCGATGGAATCAGCCAGCTCACTGATCTCAGTTACCCTGCTTATACCATCTCCCAAAGGTTTATCATTGATCTTGCTTTCCTTTGAAAATCTCTTAGCTTCAGCCGTAACCCTCTTGATAGGTCTTACGACCTGAGTATTAAGAAATGTAGATGCAGCTATAATAGTGAGAATGATAATGATGCCTGTGGTAAATCCTATCCACCTCAGATATCCAATTCTCTGTTTTTTCATATCCTTTATGAATCTCTGAACACAAAGGATTCCTGTTATATTCCCTTGAGAATCCTTAAGAGGAATCATAGAAGTAATATGAGGCTGGGCTCCTTTCAGATTCTCGGTTCTCACAACCACTTCTCTTTCAGAGCCATTCTCGTACATATTTTTAAAAGCTTCTTCATACTCTTCATTCGTGGTCTGTCTTCTAAGTCCTATCTCCCAAGGCTCATAAGGACTGTCGTCACTTACCGCATTGAAAACAGAAGTAAAATTCTTGTAATCCGGATCAGGCTTAACAAGATATATTACCGATACTCCCTGATTGTTTGCCAGGATAAAAAGATTATCCTTTGTTGTAATATAATCTTCATCCTCACCGCCCACTTCGAGATAATGATCTATCTGATCAGCATCAATGAGTGCAGCCGCAGTAATTGCCGTTCTGTAAGCATAATCATTATATTCATTTGTGTACACATGGGTAAAACGTCTGTATCCAATTATATCAATAACTGCAGCAAATATGATAAGTAGGATAATTACCGAACCAATTATCATAAATGTCAGATTTGAAGTTAACTTTTTAATCAGATTCACCTGATAATCCCCCTGCCAGTTTTTCAAAATCCTCTACAGGAATAGGTTTTGAGAAATAGTAACCCTGGAAGAGATCACAGCCCATTTCTCTAAGCTTCTCATATTCAGTATCAGTCTCAACGCCCTCGGTCAGAGAAACTATATCCATATCCTTTGTCATACTTATTATATGATGCACTATTTTCCGAGCTCTCTCAACATCTTTTGACTTAGCAAGGAACATCATATCGATTTTAAGCACATCAACTGACATATCCTTGAACAGGTTAAACGAAGAATATCCACTTCCGAAGTCATCCATTTCAACAATAAAGCCTTCGGCCTTCAGATTGTCTATAACCTTCATCTTCTGATCTGCATCATTCATCATAACAGATTCAGTTATCTCTATACGAAGCTTCTTCTTATCGATTCCAAATTCTTTTACAAGATGATTCAGTTCATATTCCACATCCATGAAGTAGAAATCCTTCGGGGATATATTCACGGAAATAAACTGATCTCTGCCTTCTGATTCCCATCTCTTTAGAATCTCGCAGGCCGAACGCCACATATATCTATCAACATCTATAATCCTGCCGTTCTCTTCAAAAAGCGGAATGAAGTCACCAGGAGACATGAATCCCAGATCAGGATGTATCCACCTTACAAGAGCTTCCGCTCCAATGATCTTCCTGTCTCTGTCAACTATCGGTTGCAGATAAGGACGCATCTGTTTACTCATTATCGCTGTGTTAAGCTCAGTAGTAACAATCTGATTCCACAATATCTTATTACGCATTTCATCATCGTAATATGCTATGTGTCTATTATAATCCTCTTTGATAGTACCGAGTGCCAGATGAGCTCTGTCAAACATAACTGATACATCAATGCTTGTATCCGTAACCTCATATACACCCAGGTGAATGAGAATATGATGCTCTACCGCATCTCTCTTAACCACAAAATCATTAAGTCTCTGATCTATGAAATCAGCATCAAATTCATCCACAGGAACAGCCGCTCCAAAAGTATCTCCGGCAAGACGACCACAGATAAAATGTTCTGCTTTATATGAGCCAATGAATTCAGCTATTGTATTCAGCGCGTAATCACCAAAGTCTGAACCAAATATATCATTTACAATCTTAAAGTTTCTGACATCAACATATATGACATAGTAAGTCTTATCGGGATGTTTTCTTAATTCTTTCTTTATATTAGAAAACAGATATTCCTTAGTATATAATCCTGTAAGCTTATCATGAGTAGCTTCATATATTTCCTTAAGTCTGGCATTATGTTCAAGAGTATTATCACGAACACTGACCATAGAACCTATTACCTTATCGTTTTCATCGGATACGGAATACTTATTTATAACATAGTATTTCTCTCCATCTTTGGTATCGATGGTCCTCTTTGCAGCCCAGTCACCCGAATTAGATATAACATCTCCAAATATACCTTTAAGCAGTTCTGTGGATGCACCTGGATTTTCCTTATCTGCACCCATAAGACTAACTGCACCATCATTTATCCATAAACAGTTATCTGAATTATCAAAAAGGAACATGCCTTCATTCATATCAGAAACAACGTAGGAAAGCATTCTATCCAGGAATCTCATCGGACGATAATAAAGCGCAAAGAAGAATATCAGAAAGCCTGATATAGCAAGCGCAAACATCGATATATCAATTGTCATATTTGAGAATATGAAAACCGTTTCCAGAATTGCCGTGAATATAATGGATATAAGCAGAGTATAATATTTCTCCGCATATATACGGGATGCCTTTGCTGTTTTATATGCAAAAATGATAATAACAGCCAGAAGGAGTCCATAACAAACTATACGATGATAAACCTGTCCTATATGTGGAACCAGATCATAATAAGGGAACCCCTCAACCATTATTTCTTTAGTTTCAAATGCCTGGTGAAAAAACGGATTAAAGAAATACTGAACAACGTCTATTACATATATAAAATTAGCTAGTACTTTTATATATCTTCGTTTCCACGAAAGACCACAGTAATTAAATCCAAATCTGAAAACTGCTATAACAACTAAATCCATTCCTATGAAATAAATGTAGTATCCAATAGTTGCTATAACTCTGTTGCCTGAAGCAACAAGAAGCATATTTCCTATAATAGGTGGGATAAAGCCAATCAAAAGAAACACAACATCCTTTTTAATAGGTTTGCGTGAACGATTAGCCAGAATTGCACATACAACCATGGCTACAGATAAGATTGCAAATATAATTGATGCTGCTAATCTCATAGAAACGCCCCATTTATGGTTATAGTATACGTTCGTATTGTACCATAAACGAGGCGTTTTTGATAGTGTCATCG
>CAMHCL010000031.1 GCA_946183625.1 uncultured Lachnospiraceae bacterium | reverse complement strand
CACAAGTGAGTTGGGTATGGTATACTCACAGACGGGTCAGATCGTATATTATGATCAGGCAAATGGTGACTATGTAAAACAGTACGAAGACGTACCTGGATCGGGTAAGTAGTATGAGGAGACGATTCTTGTGAAAAAACGCAAGAGAAAAGTGTTTATAAAGAGGATGCGAAAGCATCTTCTTTGTTTGCTTTTATTGTTCAGCATTGCTTTTGCTGGACTTATTGGCGTTCTTGTATATATAAATGTGACGAAGGGAGCCAAATATTCTCAGAAGGTTCTCAGTCAGAAGAATTTCGAAAGTATATCTGTGCCTTTTAGAAGAGGGGATATATATGACAGAAATGGTTCTATCCTTGCCACAAGCGCAAAGGTTTACAATCTGGTAATAGAACCGAAGAATATCCTGAAGGATGAGAAGAAAAAGTCTGCGACTTCAGCAGCGCTCAGTGAATACTTCGGGGTTACAAATGAAGAGATGACAGAATACCTGGCTGACAGCAATTCACTGTACAAGGTCATTAGGAAGAAACTGACTTATGATGAAGTTAGAAAATTCCAGAAGTTCCAGGACTCAGCTGAAGGTAGAAATGTAACTGGTATCTGGTTTGAGGATGAATATGTAAGAGACTATCCGAATGATGAACTCGGTTGCCATATGCTTGGTTTCGTAGTTAGTGGTAACGAAGGCATCGGTGGTATAGAAGGTGGTTATAATTCATACCTGAATGGACAGGATGGCCGTATCTATGCATATCTTGCAGAGGACTACAGCCTTCAGAAGAAGCTCGAGCCTGCCATTGATGGCGACAGCCTTGTAACTACCATTGATACAGAGACTCAGAGAATCGTGCAGCGTAACTGCGAAGAGTTCATGGCTGAGATGGGAGCTAAGAATATATCAGTACTGGTTATGGATCCGGGCAATTGCGAAATCCTTGCTATGTACAATTCACATCAGTACAATCCGAATAATGCTTATGATATGGTTCCGACCAAGTATCAGTATGAGAGAGAGAATAAAACCTCTATTTCAGACGAAGCGTATGAAGCGCTTGCAGAGAAGATGACTGATGAAGAGAAGCTGAAAGCTCTAAATGATCTGTGGAGAAATTTCGTAATAAGCGATTCATTTGAACCGGGATCTACATTTAAACCATTTACTATTTCCGGTGCAATTGAGGACGGAGCAATCACTGTAGATCAGACATTTAACTGCGACGGAATTCAGCATGTGGCAGATTATGATATCAAGTGCCACAACGTATATGGTCACGGTGCGTTAAATGTAACGCAGGCGCTTGAGTATTCCTGTAATGACTGCCTGATGCAGATAGCTGCTCTTGAAGGACCTACAATGTTTGATAAATATCAGCAGTTGTACGGTTTTGGTCAGAGAACAAATATCGATATCGCAGGTGAGTCATCAGAGGCTGACCTTGCATCTATGATTTATCACAGAGATACGCTTAATCCTGTTGAGCTTGCAACATCTTCATTCGGACAGGGTGTTACAGTTACCATGATGCAGCTGGGAACAGCATTCTGTTCAGCTATAAATGGTGGATATTATTATCAGCCACACGTTGTTAAGCAGATAATAGACAGCGATGGAAATGTGGTTAAGAACTATGACAAGATTCTTGTAAGAAGAACTATATCAGAAGATACATCAGAGAAGATGCGTCAGATGCTCTTCGAAGTTGTAGATGAAGGTACTGGTAAGAAGGCTATAGTTGAAGGCTATCAGATCGGTGGTAAGACTGGTACAGCCGAGAAGCTTCCTCGTGGAAATGGTAAGTATATCCTTTCCTTCATTGGATTTGCTCCTGTAGATGATCCACAGGTTGTTATATATTGCGTAGTTGATGAACCAGGCGCAGAGGATCAGGCATCCAGTGCTGCAGGTACATTGCTCTTTAATAAGATAGCTACAGAACTTCTTCCTTATATGAATATTTACAGAACCGGAACAAGTGAGCCGGGCGTAGGAGAGGACGAGATAGCTACTTCGGTATTTGACGGAGCGGCTCCTGAAATAAGTGTTGCCGGAAGCACACCTGAAGAAAATGCAGGCCAGATCATCCCAGGCGAAGAAGACGAAGAGGGTGAAGACTCTGAGACCGACTCTACGGAAGATGAAAATTCAACTGAGAGTACAGAGGATAACAGTGAATAGAATATGATGATATATTCTGATAATAATAATTTTTAAAGGTGATACTATGAAAGATAAGAAAGTAATTGTAATAGGAGCAGGAAAGAGCGGACTCGCTTCTTCTGGCCTTCTGCTTAGACAGGATGCATATGTAACTCTGTATGATGGAAAGACAGATCTGAATACAGAGGAGATATATGCTGAAATGAATCATAACCCAAGATTCAAGATATCACTGGGTGAACTCACAGATGAGATTCTTGAGGGTATTGATATATGCGTAATAAGTCCGGGCGTCCCAACAGATGCTGGATTTATGGATAAAGTGGGAAATAAGGGTATACCTATCTGGGGTGAGATTGAACTGGCTTACTACCTCAATAAGGGAAGAATTGCTGCCATTACGGGAACTAATGGCAAGACCACAACTACTACGCTCGTGGGGGAGATTTTTAAGGAGCGACAGGATGATACCTTAGTTGTTGGTAACATAGGACTCCCATTTACCAGATTAGCTGACTCAACAGATGAGGATACCCTTATTGCTTTAGAAGTTAGCTCCTTTCAGTTGGAGACCATACATACATTTAAGCCGCATGTGGCTGCGATACTTAACCTGACACCTGATCATCTGAACAGGCATCATACACTTGATAATTATTACAACACCAAGTTCAGGATCACTGAAAATCAGACAGAGGATGATTATATAGTCCTCAATTATGATGATCCGGAGATCCGCAGCAGAGAAGGTCTGGTTAAGAAGGCCCGCAAGATATATTTCAGCAGGAAAGAAGTGCTGAAGGATGGCGTAAGCGTTGACGGCTACGACATC
This sequence comes from uncultured Lachnospiraceae bacterium, assembly GCA_946183625.1. Lineage (GTDB taxonomy): Bacteria > Bacillota > Clostridia > Lachnospirales > Lachnospiraceae > Eubacterium_Q. The sequence goes on along the minus strand of CAMHCL010000031.1, from coordinate 11,587 downwards.
ATTGTAAGTGAGAATGGCGAGAAGACACGCATTATGGATGTACGTGCTATCAATATTCTCGGTGATCACAATCTGGAAAATGTACTGGCTGCTGTAGCTGTTACATACTACATGGGCATACCGGCTGATACTATTGAGAGAGTAGTTGGACAGTTCAACGGAGTAGAACATAGAATAGAATTTGTTCGCGAGCTTGATGGAGTCAGATATTATAACGATTCCAAGGGTACTAACCCTGATGCTGCCATAAAGGCCATCAAGGCCATGCAGTCATCCACACTTCTTATCGGAGGTGGTTATGACAAGCAGTCAGAGTATGATGAATGGATAGAGAGCTTCGATGGCAAGGTGAGATACCTGGTACTTCTGGGTGAAACCGCAAGTGCAATAGAAGCCTGCTGTAAACGACATGGTTTTAATCAGATCGTAATGGTGGACAGCCTGGAGGATGCTGTGAAGTTCTGTCATGAGAATGCTATCCAGGGTGAAAATGTACTTCTTTCACCAGCATGTGCAAGCTGGGATATGTTCCCGAATTTTGAGGTTCGTGGTGAAATGTTCAAGAAGTACGTAAATGAATTATAGAATATTTGTATTATTAGTTATTCTATTATAAAATGTAACGAAACACATGAATTGGAGAAATAATCCGTGGCAAGTGGTGATAGAAAAACATCAGGACAGGGCTTATGGGTCAAGGGTACCTATTTTGACTATCCTTCTCTGTTTCTGATCATATTCCTGACGTTTTTCGGCTACATGATGGTATATAGTGCCAGCTCATTTGTTGCCAATCGTGATATGGGAAGCAGTACTTACTTTCTGAGGAGACAGTTCTTCATAGGTCTCGGCGGATATTTCTTGATGTGGCTTTTCTCAAGAATCAGATATCAGATATTCAAGAAGCTTACCACTTTCATGATGCTGGGAGAGGCAGTTCTGCTGATCGGTACATTTTTCTTTGGTAAGACTACTAATGGTTCTACAAGATGGATATATATCGGTCCAGTTGGTTTTCAGCCATCTGAGATTGCTAAATTCGTAGTTATTATTTATATGGCATATGCCTGTACATATAAGTCTTCATATCTGAAGGATTTGTGGGGTACAGTAAAGGTCTTTATTCCTGCGGTAGGATTGGTTGGAATAATCGCCATAGAGAATCTGAGTACCGCTATTATCTGTGCCATGATAGCTGTGTGTATCTGGTTTGTAGCTACACCAAAACCTGGATATCTGTTTTATATGGGCATAGGTGGTGCAGTATTCCTTATTGGAATGATCCTGCTCCAGGGTTACCGAAGCTCCCGATTCAAGAACTGGATCGATGTGTGGAAGGGTGTGGAGAACAGCGACGGTGCTTATCAGACCCTTCAGGGCTTGTATGCTATAGGTTCCGGTGGTATATTCGGAAGAGGACTGGGACAGAGTATCCAGAAACTGGGATTTATTCCTGAGGCCCAGAACGATATGATATTCTCTATCATATGTGAAGAGCTGGGACTTTTTGGTGGCATAGGACTCATAATAGTTTTCCTTTTGCTCATTTGGAGATTTAGATTTATCGCAGAAGGTGCGCCTGACAGATTTGGTTCATTTATCGTAGTTGGTGCTATAGCACATATAGCTTGCCAGGTGCTTGTTAATATAGCCGTTGTAACAAATGTATTTCCTAATACAGGTGTTACACTGCCGTTTATTAGTTATGGTGGTACGTCGCTTATGTTCTTACTGGTTGAGATGGGTGTCGTGCTGTCGGTATCCAGGCAGATAGTTCCTCTGGAGCCGGGAAGTGAGTAAATAGATGAAGAAAAGGTATATACTTCTGGTTATTGTTATCATATTAATAGCCGGACTTGCGTATGCAAGTACATTTACCTTAAAAGATATCGAGGTAAATGGCTGCATTATGGCTTCGGAAGATGAAGTCAGAGATACAATTACAGAAAATGTTATATATCCTAATACGCTTATTCTGCAGATACAGAACAAGATAAAACCTATAGAGAAGCCATCCTTCGTAGCGAAAATGGATATAGACTATGTATCAAAGAACAAGGTCAAGGTTGATATATACGAGAAGTCTGTTGCAGGCTGCGTAGAGTATATGGAGAACTATGTTTACTTTGACAAGGATGGAGTTGTTCTTGAGACCTCGAAGGAGCAGTTTGACAGAGTGCCATGTATCAGAGGACTAAAGGTCAATCGCTGGGAGATGGGAGAGAAGCTTCCTATAGACAGCAAGAAGAAATTTGAGATGATACTTAATATCACTCAGCTTATAGAGAAGTATGACCTGGATATTCAGAGCATAGAGTTTACCGGTGATGGTGAGATAGTTCTGAGACATGACAAAATCAAGGTTGAACTTGGAGATGGCAAGAATCTCAATATACAGATGATGAATCTGGGAAGTATCATGGACCAGGTAAAGGGCAAAAGTGGAGTCCTGTATATGAAGGAATATAATGCAGAAAATTCCACTGCAAGCTTTAAGGAAAATTAAGGCCTGATAAAGCTTTATATTACAATTTATTATTGAAAAATGTTGCAAAAGCATTTATTATAGTAATATGTGTGACTAGAAGTTGTTATACTCAAAAAGTATTATATTTAAGGAGGAAGGAACCTTGCTTGAAATAAAATCAAATGATGAAAAAACTCCAGCTAGAATATTGGTTATCGGAGTTGGTGGAGCAGGTAATAATGCAGTTAACAGAATGATTGACGAGAACGTTGAAGGTGTTGAGCTTATAGCGATTAATACTGATAAACAGGCTCTGTCACTCAGCCGTGCAACAACTAAGATTCAGATCGGTGAGAAGCTTACTAAGGGATTGGGAGCCGGAGCTAAGCCTGAGATCGGTGCAAGCGCAGTTGAGGAAAACAGAGAAGAGATAAATGACATTATAAAGGATGCTGACATGGTATTCGTAACATGTGGTATGGGTGGCGGAACCGGTACAGGTGCTGCTCCTATAGTTGCTGAGATTGCTCGTAACTTAGGTATCCTTACAGTTGGTGTTGTTACCAAGCCTTTCTCATTTGAAGGTAAGCCTCGTATGAACAATGCAATTAATGGTATAGCAAAGCTTCGTGAGAACGTTGATACACTTATTGTTATTCCAAATGATAAGCTGCTTCAGATATGCGACAAGAGAACAAGCATTCCAGATGCTCTTAAGAAGGCTGACGAAGTTCTTCAGCAGGGTGTTCAGGGTGTTACAGACCTTATCAATAAGCCAGGTCTTATCAACCTCGACTTCGCAGATATTCAGACAGTTATGCGTGATAAGGGTATCGCTCATATCGGTATCGGTCAGGCTAGTGGAGATAACAAGGCTGTTGATGCTATCAAGCAGGCTATGGATTCACCACTTCTTGAGACAACAGTTGATGGTGCTTCAGATATCATCGTTAACTTCTCTGGTAATGTTGGAATCGTTGAAGCATATGATGCTATCACATACCTTACAGAAGTTGCAGGTGATGAGGCAAATATCATCTTCGGTACAGTTGATAATGATATGGTAGGTGAGGACGTAAGCATTACAATTATTGCTACAGGTCTTGAGGATGTTGAGAGATCAGGATTTACTAAGCTCAGCACACCATCAAGCAGCAGAAGCTCATCATCATCTTCATCATCATCAGAAGGATTAAAGAGTCCTACATTTGAGGGTACTAAGAAGGCTCAGCCAGTTCCACTTAATCTTGGATCTAAGCCAGCTACAAGTGCTCCTGCGGAAGATATAGAGGTTCCTGAGCAGGTTTCTATTCCTGGAAGCAACAGCGGACAGGGAAGCATCAAGATTCCTGATTTCCTTAAGAGAGGCTAATAATCTTAAATACAATTATTACAGCCGGACGCAAGCTTATGCTTTACGTCCGGCTTTTATTTTATGCTAAAAGGTGGTATACTGTATGAGGTTTTTGTATAATAGAAAGTGGTTTTCTGATATATGAAAATCTAGACATGTAAACAGAGGATGGAAATATGAGTTTTGGGAAGGTAAGTGTGATAATCCCCTGCTACAATAACAATTTTACGATAAGGGAAACTGTAGACAGTATTCTGGCTCAGACCTATAAGAACCTGGAAGTTATTGTGGTAGACAATGGTATGACTCTTGATAAGAATTTGCTCATGACGGATGGAAGACTGCCTGACCGAGTAGTTGTGGTGGAGTCTGAGAAACAGCTGGGAGCATATGGAGGACGTAATCTGGGAGTGATACATGCTACCGGAAGATACATTGCTTTCTGTGATGCGGATGATCTGTGGAATGAAGAGAAGCTGGCTATGCAGCTGGCTGTAATGACCAGATTCAGGGTAAAGGGGAAAACACCTGTGCTCATATTTACGGGAAGAGAGCTTATTAACGAAAATGGTGAGCCTTTGGATAAATACATCGGCTGCCAGAAGGTAGTCAGTTACAAGAGACTATTAAGGACCAATCAGATCAGCTGTTCTTCAGTACTTATGGAGAGGAAGACTGCACTTGCAAATCCATTTCCAGATGTGGATTTTCATGAAGATTATGCTTTATGGCTGAGACTTCTTTCAAATGGAAACTATGCGGCAGGAATCAACAGACCGCTTATATCCTACAGAGTCTCAACGAAGAGTAAATCGGGAAATAAGATCAAGTCTGCGATAATGACTTACAAGGTTTATAAATACATAGGCCTTAATCCTATTGATAGAATGTATTACATGTTTACATACACAGTAAATGGTATAAAAAAGTATGCCTAGGAATAGATAAAAAGGGAGCTTACAATGGAACATAAGAGTAGAGCTGAATTATTACTGGATGGCCTTAAGCTAAGGATAGAAGAAGCACCATCAGCTACATTTAACTCTGAGAAGGTTGTTCTTGACAAGAACGAAATGCGTAACCTGATAGATAAGGTTTCTGATATCGTTATGGAGGAACTGAAGGAGTATCAGGAAATTAATGACAAGAGAGCAAGAATTCTGAAGGAGGCTCAGGAGCAGGCTGATGAGATTCTGTATCAGGCTGAGAAGAGCGCCAGCAGGATAAGGGTTACCAAGAGACGCAAAGGTGAGCCGCCTGCATTTAAGAATTCTGAGCTTAGCGATGATGAGAAGAGAGCTCTCAGGGACGCTAATGATATATATGCATCTTCACTTATATATGTAGACGAGATGCTTACTGAAGTTGACCATGTTATGATGGATGCTTACAGCAAGATAGAGCAGGAATACGACAGAATGCATAAGACTCTCAAGTCCAGACTTGATGAGATATCGGACAACCGTACTGAGATCACACAGAATCTGAATGAACTCTCTGTACAGGACAGATATTCACAGATATTAGAGCTTAGCGCACTTCTGTCAAATGAGCTTTATAACGAGAGAGAAAAGGCAAGACTTCTTGCAAAGGAGGAATCCAGCCAGTTATCCATCTCATTTGATGATGATATTCCTGGAAGTAATGACAAGAAAGAAAGACCGGAGATAAATACCGATAGAACAGAGGTTAAGATTAAGTCAAGAGAGACACTTGAACCGGAGATAAAGGTTATGGATAGATCTCAGGAGGCAGTGGGTAGAAGAGATGCTTAGACCGTATAACAGAAAGATTAATTATTACGAAACAGATAAGATGCAGGTAGTCCATCATTCAAATTATTCCAGATATATGGAAGAGGCTAGACTTGATATGATGGTTCAGCTGGGACTGTCTTATGATGTGCTGGAACAGATGGGAGTTGTTATCCCGGTTCTGGAACTGCATAATTATTATTTGAAATCTATGACCTATGGGGATGAGATAGATATATTCTGCAAGATCATCAAGCTGACACCTGTAAGGTTCACAGTCAGATATGAGATGATGAGACATGGAACTGATGAGATGATTCACAGAGCGGAAACAAGCCATGCATTTGTAGATACAAATTTCATGCCTATGAATCTTAAAAAACATTACCCGGATGTCTACAAGAAATTCAGCGAAAATCTCGTAAAGATCCGGGATGATGATAATGATTGATTATTCAAGAGGAGCGTTTTTACGTACGTCGGAACGCTTCTCTTTTTTATTGATATAAAGTGCCCTGTCTGCAAAGGTCAGCTCGGTTTCGAAGTTGGTTGTATGAACTATGGTAAATGTTCTGAAACCGTAACTGAATTCAATGTAGTAAAGGGTATCGCTTTCTTCGTTAAGTTTCTTCTGACCCTCGTCAAGCTTTTCGGTGATTTTCTGAAGTGTATTGATATCCGATTTCGGAATCATAACAGCATATTCATCGCCACCGATACGGGCTACGATGGAGTTTTCAGGACAGCTGTCTTTAAGTATTGCTGCAATACTCTTAAGTGCGAAGTCGCCATCACTATGACCGAAGTAGTCATTTACCTGTTTCAGGTTATCCATATCTATATATCCAACGATCGCTTCCTCGCCCAGATGGTAAGGATCTGATGTATAGTCCTCTATAGCCTCAAAGAAACCACGTCTGTTATATAGAGAGGTTAGCTCATCAGTGATATACATAGTGTTCAGCTGATCGTTCTTCTCATATATTTCATCCATTGTCTGTTCCAGTTTATGCTGGATAGCCAGCTCCTGTTTCATAATGGACATGAACTTAAGAGATGTACCAAGCTGAAGAGTGGATCTGTAAATAGCACTGAAGTTTGATAAGTTGGTCTCGCATAGAAGCAGGCCGTATTGTATATCATTCGTGAAGAGAGGAGTGAGTACCATTGTATGGCGCCTCTCATTTGGAGTGCTCTTATGATTAAATATCATATATGATGGAAGCATACGATCATCATCCTTCAGAACTGTAGCTTTACCATATTTAACATAGGCCTGTAGGTTTACATAAGTTGGAATTCTCCACTGACCGTTTGAAAGCTGTGCTGGTAATTCGTCATACAGATACAGGTACGCAGTTCTGAATCCGCCAGAGAAGTAGAGCTTCTCCAATAAAAGCTTAAAGCATTTCTCGTTATCAGATCCAAAGGACAGAGCATCTCTGGTGATATATAGTGTTGTCCATGCATCCTCTTTATTCTTCTTGATCTGATTTACATATTCCTGAGATATATAGAAAGACAGGAAGGAGAAGGCTACATTAAACGCATGTGTCAGCTCCTCCTTGATGAGTTCATCAGGAACCAGCTTGATAAGAAAATCAGATAGTATCTGAGTTACGTATGTCATCTTACTGTGAGAGAAATAGTAAGTGATCATTTCGTTATCCAGGATGTGCTCGATCATCTGACGCAGTTCATCGTCATCTGTTTTCTTATTCTTACATATGATGTCTGCAAAGAATAGGAAATATGGATCCAGCAGTCTCATAATCTGTGGAGCATAGAAAGAATTCAGAGATTCTTGTAAAAACAGTTCTTTGAATCTGTTTATGAGTTTCTCTGAAGTAAAATCAGTCAAATGTGACGAAATCTCAAAAATTAAATCCTCGTCCTCAGCAGGATTGCATCCACAGGAAAGTCTGGTTATAAGTCTGGAATTAAGGATAGACTTGGATGTCTTTCCGGTTTTGAGAAGTTCCAAAGCCTGGAATACAGAGTTGTATCCGAGCTCCATAATGTTGTTATCAACTGTTGTGAGCTGAGGGATTAAACCAAGAGCAGTAGGAGCGTTGTCAACACCTGTAACAAGTATATCGGAACCGATAGCAAGACCACGTTTCTTTATGGCTTTATAACCACCGATAGCCATGGTGTCATTTGCAAATACTATGGCTTCCAGATCAGGATTATCATCCAGAAGCTTTCCAACTATGTCTTCTGTGAATTCAGAGAAATTACCATAGGCGACTTTCTTTTCTTCGAATTCAATTCCATTTTCATTTAGGACTTCTTTATATATGTTGAATCTGTCAAGAGCATCAGTATTTTCAAGACGACCACTGACGAAACCTATCTTGGTCTTGCCATGATGCTTTATTAAATGCTCAATACATTCCTTCATTCCTGTTCTGCCTTCAGTATAGAGGTACGGATATCCAGGAACTTCTATTTCTATTGTAATAACAGGTACATCAAAAGAATCCAGGAAGGCTTTCTTATCATCTATTGATATAAAGCTTCCTATGGAACCGATGGAAACAATTAATGCATCCAGAGATTTTTTATTTGCATAATAAAAGATGGAATTATATTGATAATCGTATTTTGCATTTTCAGGATCATTATAAGAGGCATTCAGATACATGCCTGGGAGAATGACCATATTTACATCAGCCTGTTCAGCTGCAAACTCCACTCCCTTACATATCTCAAATGCATAATCGTTGTCCAAATGACATGTGAGAAAACCTATAGTAGGCCGCTTTTTATTCATTTCTCTACCCCCGAGTCATACTAAATCAACTATAACATAACTAGGTTTTATAAACAACTAAGAAAAGGTTTTAGTCGGTTTACAAACAGGAATAATTCTACTATAATCTATGAGTAATTGTTTTTAATTCAATTTTTTTCCAGGAGGATAGTTATGGATTACAAAAATTCAGGAGTTGACATTGAGGCAGGATACAGATCCGTAGAGCTTATGAAGGCATCTGTAAAGGAAACTATGAGGCCGGAGGTTCTGGGTGGTATCGGAGGATTCTCAGGTGCATTTTCCATGGCAGGTTTTATGGGCATGGAGAAACCAACCCTTGTATCGGGAACAGATGGTGTTGGAACTAAGATACAGCTGGCATTTATTCTCGATAAGCATGACACCATAGGTATTGATTGTGTTGCTATGTGTGTAAATGATATAGCCTGCGCGGGAGCTGAGCCATTATTCTTCCTGGACTATATAGCTTGCGGCAAGAATTATCCTGAGAAGATAGCAACAATCGTAGGTGGTGTTGCAGAAGGCTGTAAGCAGAGTGGCGCAACACTGATCGGCGGCGAGACAGCAGAGCATCCTGGACTTATGCCTGAGGATGAGTATGATCTTGCAGGATTTGCAGTTGGTGTTGTTGATGAGAAGGATATGATCACTGGACAGAATATCTCTTCTGGAAATGTACTGATTGGTATTAAGTCTTCTGGTGTTCATAGTAATGGATTCTCACTGGTAAGAAAAATATTTGAGATGAATGAAGCTTCACTTAACACTTATGTAGATGAGTTAGGAGCTACATTAGGTGAGACACTTCTTACACCTACAAGAATATATGTAAAGGCACTTAAGTCTATAAAAGATTCAGGGGTTAAGCTTCTGGGAACAAGCCACATCACAGGTGGTGGTTTCTATGAGAATATACCTCGTATGCTTCCTGATGGAATAACAGCTAAGGTTAATAAGAATGCTTATGATGTTCCACCTATCTTTAGTCTTATGGCTAAGAAGGGTGATGTTGATGAGCATGTTATGTACAATACTTATAACATGGGTATAGGTATGGTTCTTGCAGTTAATCCAGAGGATGTAGATAAGACTATAGCTGCAGTAAAGGCTGCAGGTGATGATGCAGTAGTACTGGGTGAGACAGTTAACGGTGATGAAGGAGTAATCATATGTTAAGGACACTTGTACTTGTATCCGGAGGAGGTACTAATCTCCAGGCTATTATAGACAGGATAGAAGATAAGACTATCACCGGTGCAGAAATCGTCGGTGTGTTAAGTAATAACTACGGAGTATATGCATTAGAGAGGGCAGAGAAGGCCGGAATACCGGGTGAAGTTCTGTCTCCAAAGGATTTCGAGAGCAGAGAAGATTTCAATAATGCATTTCTTGAAAAGCTTAAATCATATAATCCGGATCTTATAGTGCTGGCAGGATTCCTTGTTAAGATTCCTGAAGCTGTTATAGAAGAATTTGAAGGACGTATCATCAATATACATCCATCTCTTATTCCTGCTTTTTGCGGAACAGGTTATTATGGACTGAAGGTTCATGAGGCTGCTCTTAAGAGAGGTGTCAAGGTGTCTGGAGCAACAGTACATTTTGTAGATTCCGGCATGGATACAGGCCCTATCATAGCTCAGAGGGCAGTATATGTGGAGGATGGAGATACACCGGAGATCCTTCAGAGAAGAATTATGGAACAGGCAGAATGGAAGATCCTTCCAGAGGCTATATCCAAGATAGCATCAGGTGAGATCAAGTACGAGAGGAGAGTATAATGAAAGTACTTATAGTTGGTGGCGGCGGAAGAGAACATGCCATAGCATGGGCAGTAGCTAAGAGCCCTCGCGTTGATAAGATATATGCAGCACCGGGAAATGCCGGTATTGCTGAAGTAGCAGAGTGTGAAGATATATCAGTTATGGATGCTGAGAAACTGGTGGCATTCGCAAAGGAGAAGGAAGTTGATTTTGTTATCGTAGCTCCTGATGATCCTCTTGCTGCCGGAGTTGCAGATGCATTCCTTGATGCTGGTATCAAGACATTTGGACCTAGAGCAAATGCTGCGATCATAGAAGCATCTAAGGCTTTCTCTAAGGACCTTATGAAGAAGTATGATATACCATCTGCTGCTTATGAAGTATTTGAGGATTATGATAAGGCAGCTGCTTATCTGGATACAATAAAGGCGCCTTATGTACTTAAGGCAGACGGTCTTGCACTTGGTAAGGGCGTTCTTATATGTCAGACTAAGGATGAAGCACTTGAAGGACTGAAGAATATCATGGTTGATAAGCAGTTCGGTGATGCAGGTGATAAGGTTGTCATAGAGGAATTCATGACAGGTAGAGAGGTTTCTGTTCTTTGCTATTCAGATGGTAAGACTGTAAAGCCTATGACTTCTGCACAGGATCATAAGAGAGCAGGCGATGGAGATACTGGTCTTAACACAGGTGGTATGGGTACATTTTCACCTAGCCCATTCTATACTCCAGAGGTACAGAAGTTCTGTGAGGAGAATATATATCAGAGAACTATCGATGCCATGAGACAGGAAGGAAGAGAATTCAAGGGAGTTCTGTTCTGTGGTCTTATGCTTACTCCTGATGGACCAAAGGTTTTGGAATTCAATGCCAGATTCGGTGATCCTGAGGCTCAGGTAGTTATTCCTAGAATGAAGAATGATATCATTGATGTAATGGAAGCTTGTGCAGATGGAACTCTTGATCAGATAGAGCTTGAGTTCGAGGACAATGCGGCCGTATGTGTAATGCTTGCTTCAGATGGATATCCTGTAAGCTACAAGAAGGGCTTTGAGATAAGTGGACTTGACAGCTTCAAGGATAAGGAAGGTTACTATGTATTCCATTCAGGAACTAAGTTCGCTGATGGCAAGGTTGTAACAAACGGAGGAAGAGTTCTGGGTGTAACAGCACTTGGCAAGGACCTGAAGGAGGCTCGTGCAAATGCATATGAAGCAACTGAACTTATCAGTTTCGATAATAAATATATGAGACATGATATAGGTAAGGCTATAGACGAAGCATAAGAAACTATGTATGTCTGTAGATGAGGCATAGATAAATGGTAGAAGACAAATACACCCCGACAGCTCTGGAAGCACTTGCAGAGGCTGAGAGAATCGCTGTCAGGATGAAGAATAATAACATAGAAAGCAGCCATCTGCTGCTGGGACTTATTGCAATCCAGAAGGGAACAGCTTATAAGGT
>CAMHCL010000030.1 GCA_946183625.1 uncultured Lachnospiraceae bacterium | reverse complement strand
GAAGGTCGTTAAGCGTATTGTAGAGAAGATGATCGAAGACGCAGACGGCGGACTTAATTATAGTGGCAAATGTTTCTTATCCGATTCTGATAAGGAACTGGGAAATGAGGTTATAGCTCTTATTGAAGAGTTAATGCCACAGCTTAAGGGCAAGATACAGCATTTCGATATAGGTTGTACCATCGGTGCTCATACAGGCCCTGGAACAGTTGCACTGTTCTTTGTAGGCAAGGAAAGAATTGACTGATAGTGATTCTCAAGGTAGATGAGGTTACATGTTTAGGGTTAAAAGGGGGATTATTATGATCCACAAGAATATGAATAAAAAGGTAATAGGCGTAGTATTAAGTGCACTTTCACTTGGACTTCTTACAGGCTGTGGTGCAAAGGCTGCAGGAACAGTTGGTTATTTTGATGCATCATCTGCTATTTATACTGCGCTTTCTTCTGCAGAGTCTGATATAACTGAAGCTGAAAGGGCTGCTGAGGAAGCTAAGAAGAAGGCTGAAGAAGAAGCAACTACTGAGGCGGAAGTTGAGATTGAAGAAGATGTGGAAGAAGTCGTTGAGGATGTGGAAGAGGAAGATGATGGTTCTCAGACACTTGACACTGGCGTAAATATTACAAATCTTGAGGTTGACGATTCAAAGCTTGAGTCGGATAATGAGAAGGTCGGTGTATATCTGCTTACAGGTATGGATGGCAGTGAGGTTTCTGAAGCGGATCTGGAAATCATGAATGGCTTTGGTGTTAGTACTTATCTGGTTCTCTACAATGATGGTACAGGCTTCCTTAATCTGTATGGAGAGGTTCAGGAACTGACATGGGATGAAAGCACTATGACAGCACAGGGCGATACGACAACATATACTTATGAGACAAATAAGATTACGCTTAGCGCCGGTGAAGCAAGTATGATATTTACCAGAACCGAAAGTTATTAAGCAGTACATTTTATATGAATACTATTCATATAATAAAAATAAGTTATAAAAAGTAACCCGGAGGAAATGATGAGTAAGATAATATTGACCGGAGACAGACCTACAGGAAAGCTGCATTTAGGACATTATGTAGGGTCTCTCAAAAGAAGAGTAGAGCTTCAGAATTCAGGAGAGTATGACAAGATATTTATAATGATCGCTGATGCTCAGGCACTAACAGACAATTTTGATAACCCAGAGAAGATAAGAGAGAACATTATAGAGGTCGCTCTCGATTATCTGTCAGTTGGACTGGATCCGGCAAAGACAAATATGTTTATTCAGTCAGCAGTAACTGAACTTACAGAGCTTACATTTTACTACGCTAACCTTGTTACTGTTTCAAGACTGGAGCGTAACCCTACTGTTAAGACAGAGATTAAGATGAGGAATTTCGAGACCAGTATACCGGTCGGATTCTTCACTTATCCTATAAGTCAGGCTTCTGACATCACAGCATTTAAGGCAACTACAGTTCCTGTTGGTGAGGATCAGCTGCCTATGATCGAGCAGACCAGAGAGATCGTTAGAAAGTTCAATACTACATACAATTGCGATGTTCTGGTTGAGCCGGATGCACTTATACCTGAGAATTCTATCTGCTCCAGACTTCCTGGAACAGACGGAAAGGCTAAGATGAGTAAGTCACTTGGTAACTGCATCTATCTGTCTGATACGGCTGATGCTGTTAAGCAGAAGGTTATGAGCATGTACACAGATCCTGACCACATCCAGATAAATGATCCTGGTAAGGTTGAAGGAAATGCTGTATTTACATATCTCGATGCATTTGCTACAGATGAGGATTTTGCTGAATTCCTTCCGGATTATAAGAACCTGGATGAAATGAAGGATCATTACAGACGTGGTGGTCTTGGTGATGTTAAGTGCAAGAAGCTCCTGTTAAATGTTATCAATAAGGAGCTGGAGCCTATTCGTAAGAGACGTGCAGAGTATGAGAAGGATATACCTGCAGTATATGAAATCCTTAAGGCCGGTACTGAGGTTGCTATTAAGGAAGCTGCTCAGACACTTTCAGAGGTTAAGGATGCGATGAAGATAAATTACTTCGATGATGCTGCTCTTATTCAGGGACAGCAGGAGAAGTACAATAGTTAGGACATATATGATATATACTGAATTAACTAAGAAAGCAATAGAGGTTGCCTTCAGGGCACACGAAGGACAGGTGGATAAGGCTGGATGGCCTTATGTGCTACATCCTGTGCATTTGGCGGAACAGATGAATACGGAAGATGAGTGTGTTGTGGCGCTCCTCCATGATGTTGTGGAAGATTCTGATATTACATTTGAAGAGCTGGAGAAGGAAGGCTTTACAGATGTTCAGCTGGAGGCTTTGAGGCTGCTTACCAGAGAGAAGGATGAACCTGGACTTACTAAAGAAGAGAAGGACAGAAGATACTTCGAATACGTGGAGAAGATAGGGAAGAACCCTATTGCCAAGGCTGTGAAGATGGCTGACCTTACTCACAACATGGATAAAAACCGGCTTTCAGAAATTACTGAGAAGGACGAAAAGCGTTACGCAAAGTATAAGAAAGCTTTAGAGATGCTTCAGAATTAGTTCTGAGGCATCTTTTTTATGGTCAAATGTACCAAACATTCATATAAAGCAGTACATTTATTAACATTTCATACAAAATGTTACAAAAGTGTTGCATTTGAATTAAAAATGGTTTAAAACATTATAGGCGAAAGGAGTAGTCTATGAATAAATGTATTAAACCATGTATGTTTGCAGCACTTATCGTAGCAGTTGTTTTCGGTGGTTCTGGTGCAAAGGCTCCTAAGGAAAAAGCAAACCAGAATAGAAATATCGGTATTACATCAACACTGCTTGAAGTTAATGCAAAGGATTTTGAAAATCATCAATCTTATGACATACTTAACAGTAGAAGTGCATTAGATACACAGACACTTTTTGACAACGAAAGAGAGATGGCTAATAAGGCAAACAGAGACAGAATAGAGAAGATCAAACTTGTTAACAGAGTTAAGACAGAGAAGGCCTTAAATGAAAATTATATAGAGAATAAGGCTATGGCACAGCTGCTTAGAGCTAAGGAAGCAATGCCGGATGTTTCATATGTTGGAAGTTATGTGCTTACAGCATACTGCGCATGTCCTAGATGCTGTGGTCATTCAACAGGAAGAACAGCAATGGGTACTACAGCAACAGCTGGTCGTACAGTAGGATGTAATTCACTTCCTCTTGGAACTAAGATATATATTGAAGGATATGGTCAGTACGTAGTTGAGGATACTGGTGGAATGTCATCAAATGTAATCGATGTGTTCTGCGGTTCCCATGGCGAGGCACTTGGTTTTGGCAAGGACTGTGCTAATGTATATGTTATAAATGAATAATGTTTATCATTGATATAGTCAAGCGATATCTCATGGATATCGCTTGTTTTTTTTGGAAAATAGACACATTTGGTAATAATATTTAACAGTTTATAAATCAGTCCAATAATGATATAATATCGAATAAGTATTGATAATTACAACGGGGGGAAAATAGTGAAGTTGTAATGAAGGAGAATTATGGGCGATAGCAGACAAGAAAAATATATTTCATTTTTAGAACGATTGGTTCGATTTACACATTTTGAACCATTTGATCACGAAAGCTACAAGGTCCTAATAAGAGAAATCTGTGAAGAATATCATCTGGCTAAGGGGTCTTCAGAATTCTACCGCAGTCCATTATTTGAGAGAAGAAAAGATGGAGAGTATTTCTGCGATTTTGATAATGGAAAAGGCGAGAAGGAATTACATAAGGTCAGAATCTGTAGTGCTACGAAGGCTGTCGTTATTGGAACGCTTTATGTAGAAGCAGATGATGAAGAACGTAGTCAGGAAGAGATAAGTCAGCTGGATGTCATGTTAAGGGTAATCCTTGGCTTTATAGCTCGTAAGAGACTTATACGTAAGCTAGAAGAATATGGTTTTTCCGACATGTCGGGGTACTTAAATTTCCGAGCATTTGCACGTTATCTGGATATTACGAATCTTGAGAACAAGCTTGGCGGCAAGGTTGCATTTCAAATGGATATTCATAATTTCACCATGGTCAATCAGGAGATTGGACGCGAGAATGCTGATATAGTTCTTCGTAATTATTATAATTTATTGAAGGCTGCAATTGGTGAGACTGGTATTATCATACGACTTGGTGGAGATAAATTCGCTGGTATGTTTGACCGCCGTGTTAAGAGACAGGTCTTCGATATATTTAACGGAGCTCCTGTGCCTTATGATGAGACAGGAGTTAAGAGAGTAAGTGTTTCAGCAGCTGCCGGCGTTTATATGCTTCCGGATCCTTTCATGATGCAGGTTTACGGAGACGTAATGGATAAGATTCTTATGGCAGGTAACACTGCTAAGCGTCAGACTCATGGAGCAATTGTCATCTATGATGACAAGATGAAGCAGGAGAAGAATCATATAAAGAAGGTACAGTCTGATTTTAAGAGTGCTCTGGCTGCTGAAGAGTTCGCGGTATTCTATCAGCCGAAGGTCGATGTAGAGACCAGAGAGATCGTAGGATCCGAGGCACTATGTCGTTGGATATGGAATTCATCCCTATTCTGGAAATGAATACAGACATCTGTGATCTTGATTTCTATATGCTTGAGCATGTGTGTCAGCATATACGTAAATGGCTGGATGAAGGAAGAAATGTTGTACGTGTTTCTGTAAATCTATCCAGGAAACATCTGGTGGATGTGGATCTTCTGAATCATATTATTTCAGTGATCGACAAGTACAAGGTACCACATCAGTACATAGAGATTGAACTTACTGAGACCACAACAGATGTACAGTTCAGTGATCTGAAGAGAGTAGTATGTGGACTGAAGGAACAGGGTATCTGGACCGCGGTGGACGACTTTGGTGTTGGCTATTCATCTCTGAATCTTATTCGAGAGATACCGTGGAATGTACTCAAGGTCGACAAGAGTTTAGTTCCTAGAAATGATGAAGACGAGAACAACATTGATAATCTGATGTTTAGGCACGTGGTATCACTTGCTCAGGACATGGATCTGGAGTGTGTTATTGAAGGTGTAGAGAGTGTTGATCAGGTAGGTATATTAAAGAAGAATAATTGTGTTATAGCTCAAGGATATTTCTTTGATAAGCCACTTCCACTGGAAGACTTCGAATATCGTCTGAATCAGAAGGTGTATCCGGAGATGTATTAAAATGTATTGATAGCGGATCGTCACATATAAAGAAATAAAAAGATAAGGAGCATCGCCCGTATTGTGGGTGATGCTCCTGTTTTTTATGATCCCGTAAAATCATACTTCCTCACACCCAGCATCCAGAATTTATAGCTGAGATAGAAGAATATAATACCTATAAGCGGTGACAGCCATGAGAGCAGTGGCACATGGTCAGGTGTTACGAAGACCAGACTTGGGTAGTAGGCCACAAAGGCTATAGGTATAATAAAAGTAAAGATGAACTTGAATATGCTGTTAAATATGCTGGCAGGGTATTTAGCGAAGTCTTTGAATCTGAACATTATTACCATTACATATCCGGAGTTGATGATCCAGAAGCATGTAGCTGCAGAGGCATTCATTATTGCTATCATGAAAAGTGAAGCAGTTATAAGGAATAGTATTGCCTGTGCGATGGTTACGACAGTTACAGGTATGCCTATATGATGCCATGCATATATGAAGGTGCCCAGACCGAATGCAAACTGGCCTAAGCCCTTAACATCAAATACTTCTGACATGAAATAGAAGAATACATTTATCGGCCTGAAACAATATTTGATGAAGTCTCCCGAACGGACCATAAATCTCAGGTTCCAGTTGTTGTCGAAGAAGCACTGGACTGGTGTAAGCGCTATGAGCGAGAATCCGTAGAGGAAGAGCATATGATGATAATCCCATCCATTTATACTTGGGAAGTTGTGGAAGAGTATCATAAATGTAACGAAGCCCGACAGATTTGTCATGATCATACCAAAGGTTGAGATTATGAAGTCAGCTCGGTAGCTCATCTTACTCTTCAGATCCTGAATGAGGATCTTTCTATATATTGACGCGTAGAATAGGAAGCCGCGTTTCTTATGATTCAAAGTTAGTGTTTGTTCCATAGTTTATCTCCAAATATTAATCCGAAAATTGTATCAACCACCATTTACTGTGATTCTCTTAACTGCGTGATTCCAGAACAGGTTTCCTGCAATAATGAGAACGACACACCAGAACAGTTGGAGCCCGATCAACGGAAGCAGACCTTCCAGGCTGTCTGATCCATCCTTCTTAAGCAGTATGGTAAGCGGGATATCGTATACTGCTCTAAATGGCAGGAATTCTACCACTTTTCTGAAACTCTCAGGGAAGAATACCAATGGTATTGTTGCTCCGGAGAGAAGGAGCACTATAGTTTCTTTTACTATATTTATTCCCCAGGTTGATTCTGTGTATAGACAGATCGGGGCTACCAGCATTTCAATGTTGAAGTTGATTATCAGCGCGAGGACCAGTGATATCACAAAGCCCAGAAGGTTCCAGCCCAGAGGTATCGCTCCCTTAGTTACGATCATTACCACAATGAATGTAGGTAAAAATGTAAGGAAGAAAAGTGATATATGGGAACCTGAATAACTCCAGAATGTGTAGAGTCTGTATTTCATCGGCTTAAGCAAGTGCATAACAATCTCACCTGACTGCACCATACGGCTCATGTCCCATATGATGAACATTTCAAGAAAATTGAAGATAGCAGTGGCAAGGATGAGGTAGATCATCGTATCGTAAAATGTCATGCCGTTCACTACATCTGTTCCGCTGGAATCATATATAGCTTTCCAGAGAAAATATACCAGCGACAGGTATATAAGATTTCCGAAAAGCGTCACTGCAGTGCCCAGTCTGAATTGCAGAGATTCAATTATTCCGGCTCTGGTCAGTGCTGTTAATTTTCTGACGTTTTTCATGAAGCCTTACTCCCTTCGTATATTTTTCTGATGACCTCTTCAGTAGAGATTTCCTCAAGCTGAATGTCTTTGATCTTATGTTTCTTCTGAGTTTCCTTAATTACGTGCATTACATCGGTTTTCTTCTCATCGATTATCTGCTCATCCCAGGAACCGTCCTCAAGACGCATACGGAGGGTTCTGTAGGATCCGAAATATGATTTCAGATGATCGATATCGTTATCATATATTTTCTTACCCTCATCTATAATTATGATCCTGCGGCATAGAGCATCTACATCGCCCATGTCATGTGTTGTGAGGATAACTGTTGTCTTCTTTACCTCATTAAGGCCACGTATCAATTCCCTGATCTTAGCCTTCATGGATACATCAAGTCCTATGGTAGGCTCATCCAGGAAAACGATTCCCGGGTTATGGAGGAACGCAGCAAGTATATCACTGAGTGTTCTCTGTCCCAGGGACATCTGACGTACCGGCTTATGCAGAACAGGCTCGATATCTACCAATGACCTGTAGAGCTCCAGCATATCCTGATAATCCTTCTCGGAAACCATGTAGATATCTCTCAGAAGCTTGAAGGACTCAACCAGAGGCAGGTTCCACCACAGCTGGCTTCTCTGACCGAATACAACACCTATATGTTCGGAATTCCTGGTCCTGTCCTTATAAGGCACCAGATCATTTACCAGAATCTCACCGGATGTTGGTTCCAGAACGCCAGTCATCATCTTGATAGTAGTAGACTTACCGGCTCCGTTTGGTCCGAGATAACCGATGATCTCGCCCTTCTCAACTGTAAGAGATACATCATTCACAGCGCGGATAGTCTTGTAATCTCTTGAGAACAGGTCCTTGAAGCTACCCTTGAGTCCCTCATGACGATTAAGAGTTTTGAACTCCTTACTTACATTTTTCATTACAACAACTTCATTAGCCATTTCATTTCCCTCTTAATAAATACTTTTTGTAAAATGTACTTGCCACATTTGACAATTATAAGTATATTGTATAAAAAGACTAAATAATACATGAAAACTTGCAGAATTTAATAACTATATTTTACGATTGTGTAATATTGTTATAATTATGTGTAATATAAGGGGATTTAAGAGGAACTGAGTTATGAAAAGAGAATTGATGGGTCTCATCGTTAAGAGAGAAGATGGTTCAGAACAAGTTAATTATGATGATGATACATTTCCATCATATATCTATGATGGCTGGATCAGACCAAATGTTACCTGGGAGAAGGTTCCACATTTTCATGAAGACGTGGAGATCGTTACCGTAAAAACTGGTAAAATGGCATATTCCGTTAATGGGCAGATCATAACTCTGGAACCCGGTGATACGATATTTGTGAATTCAAATCAGATTCATTACAGCATTGCCCTTGAAGAGACAACAACGACATATGTCATATTCATAGCTCATCCAAGTATACTTAATTCCTCTGTGGCAATAGAGCTGCAGGCACTTCAACCTATAATAAATAATCCGAATCTGAGTTACCTGCGCTTTAGAAATTTAAATGAAAATGCAAAGGATTTAAGACGAATAATGTATTCTCTTCCTGATCTTCGGAGAAATCCTTTCCAGATAACTAAAAAGTTTTTTGATATATGGGAAATAATTCTTACTCAGGGCAAGTCTTATGGCATGATCGATGAAAGTGTTGAAACTGATGTACATTCCAAGGCTTTTAAAGCCATGATGTATTATATCCAGCAGAACTACAAGGATACGGTGACACTGGATGATATAGCAGCCAGTGGTAATATCAGTAAATCGTTATGCAACAAGATATTTCATAAATATGTTGGCGACAGTCCGGTGAATTATCTGCTTAATTATCGTGTCAGGAAAGTGGCTGAGATTCTGAGAACAACATCTCTTCCTCTATCCGAGATAGCAGTGCTCACTGGGTTCAACGGAACGAGCTACATGTCTGAAATGTTCAAAAAGATTTTCGAAGTGTCACCTAGGGATTATCGTAAAACCTGGGCTCAGATCGACCAGAGTGATAGTTAGTGAGACAGATTGACTAAATTGATAATTAGTGTTGACAAGATATAATGATGGTGGTATCATGCACATATGAACAAACGTGCATATGTTTGACACTGCCATTATTTTTTATGAAAGGTACAGGAGATAATATGGAAGAGAAGAACAAAGTGGTAAATGCCGATGCATCAGAAAGAATCCGTTCAACAATGCCTGATGATGAATATCTATATGATCTGTCGGAGGTATTCAGAATCTTCGGAGATTCAACCAGGATCAAAATCCTGTTTGCACTTTTTGATGATGAATTATGTGTAAATGATATTGCAGCTATTCTGAACCTTACACAATCATCTGTAAGCCATCAGCTAAGAATCTTAAAGGATAATAAGCTGGTGAAGTTCAGAAGAGAAGGAAAGAGTATTATATATTCCCTTGATGATGATCATGTCAGATCGATACTTCAGCTGGGAATGGAACATGCAGAAGAGTAGTTAAAGGAGAACTTACAATGAAGAAGACTTACAAGGTAGATGTAGATTGTGCAGCCTGTGCAGAGAAGATGCAGGAGGCTATTAAGAATACTGAAGGAATTAAGGATGCAACACTCAGCTTTATGACACTTAAGTGCAAGGTTGAGTTTGAAGATGGAGTAGATGTTGATGCTGTAATGCAGCAGGCACGTAAGAATTGTAAGAAGATAGAAGATGATATGGAGATTTATCTGTAAAAATGGCTGAAGCTGGTTCTGAAAAGAGAAAAATTGAATTTAGTCCTAAGCAGAAGAAGACACTTATCAGGATCATAATATCTCTTGTGTTGGTAGTAGTCGTAGCTGGTACATTTCACTTTATAAAAGTTAACAGATGGATAGAACTTCCGTTCTTTCTGATCCCATATTTCGTAGTGGGATATGATGTACTTAAGAAGGCGGCGAAGAATATCAGTAACGGACAGGTTTTTGATGAGCAGTTCCTGATGGCGATCGCAACTATTGGTGCTATTGCTACAGGTGAGTATGCCGAGGGTGTTGCGGTTATGCTGTTCTATCAGATAGGTGAGCTCTTCCAGAGCGTTGCCGTTGGCAGAAGTCGTAAGAATATCGCAGACCTTATGGACATCAGACCTGACATCGCAAATCTTGAGCATGAGGATGGCAGTATAACAGAAGAGGATCCTGATGACATTGAGATTGGAAGTGTAATAGTTGTAAATCCAGGCGAGAAGATCCCTATCGATGGCGTTGTGATCGAAGGGGCATCTTCAATAGATACCAGCGCGCTTACTGGTGAGTCTGTTCCGAGAAATGTAAAGGAGGGCGAGGAGATCATCTCAGGCTGTATCAGTCTCTCAGGTCGTCTCAAGATAAGAACCACGAAGGAGTTTGGTGATTCAACTGTATCGAAGATCCTTGATCTGGTTGAGAATTCCAGTCTGAAGAAAGCAAAGGCTGAGAATTTTATATCTAAGTTTGCTAAATATTATACACCGATTGTTTGCTACAGCGCCCTGGCACTGGCTGTAATTCCTCCGGTTATGCTTATGATACTGGGAAAGGATGCTAACTGGCTGGACTGGTTAATGAGAGCACTTACATTTCTTGTAATCAGCTGTCCTTGCGCAGTTGTTATATCAGTGCCCCTCAGTTTCTTCGGCGGGATTGGCTGTGCTTCTTCAAGGGGAATCCTTGTGAAGGGTTCTAATTATCTGGAGGTTTTGGCTGATACAGGTACAATAGTTTTTGATAAGACCGGAACACTTACAAAGGGTGTTTTTGATGTAGTAGGGATATATCCTTCTGAAAAATGTATAGGCAAAGATGAGCTTCTGGAGTATGCAGCATATGCGGAGGCTGGATCGAGTCATCCTATAGCTGAGAGTATTAAGAAGGCTTATGTGGAGAGTATAAGTCTCACTGACAGTACATTTGATGGAAAGAATGATGCGAGCAGAAATCCAGAGAACGTGTCTGCAATAGATATGAACAGGGTTTCTGATATAAGGGAAGTTGCTGGTCATGGCGTTGAGGCGGAGCTTAGTTCTGAAGGCTTTGCTCACTCTGACTTTAATCCGGGTAGTGATAAGATCACTGTACTGGCCGGTAATCTCAAGCTGATGCAGAGCCAGAATATAGATGTGGCTGATGTACACGACGAGGGTACTGCCTGCTATATAGCAGTGAATGGAAGATATGCCGGATGTATAGTTATCTCTGATGTGCTTAAGGCTGATTCCCGTATGGCTATTGAGAGTCTGAATGATCAGGGAATAAAGACAGTAATGCTGACTGGTGACAACAAGCATGTGGCAGAGCGGGTTGCTGATGAAGTAGGAGTTAGCGCTTATAAGGCTGAACTGCTTCCGGGAGATAAGGTTTCAGAGGTTGAACTTCTTCTAGATGAACTGGGAAAAGGCAGTAGTAAGCGTGACAAGCTGGCCTTCGTTGGTGATGGTATAAATGATGCACCTGTTCTGGCCAGAGCTGACATAGGAATAGCTATGGGTGCCATGGGTTCAGATGCTGCCATAGAAGCGGCGGATGTAGTGCTTATGGATGATGATCCGGGCAAGATATCCCTTGCTATGAAGATATCCCGCAAGACACTTAAGATAGTAAAACAGAATATCACATTTGCAATTACAGTTAAGATACTCTGTCTGATACTGGGTGCACTTGGATTTGCAAATATGTGGCTGGCGATCTTCGCTGATGTAGGTGTTATGGTCATAGCAGTTGTAAATGCAACCAGAGCACTGAAGATATAAATGATATGAATATTAGCCCTCTTTACAAATAAATGTAAGGAGGGCTTTATTTAGTTGTTTTATTGTGGTTTTCATAGTATGATGGATGTAGGTGTTTTGTTTTATTTATAGTGGTGATTTTTATGGATAGATATGAATATGATCCAAATGTGAGGATGCTTCTGGAGAAAAGCATTATTCCATTTGGTGTCTATCAATACGTAGATAAGCAGCTCGTTGCCATTCTTCTATCGAATGGATTTTTTGAATTGTTTGGTTATGATGATCGAGAAGACACTTATCAATTGATGGACAATGATATGTTCAGAAATATACATCCCGATGATGTAAAAAGGGTGGCTGATTCGGCACTTCTTTTCATGCAGGATGATATTCCTTTTGATGTTATATTCCGTTCTATCCACAATGACAATAATATGGTGATCCATGCATATGGTAAGCACATTTATCCGGATGAAAATACGCGACTTGGTGTTATCTATTACATGGATGAGGGAGAATATTATGGCGATCATGCCATTGATCAGAATATTCTTAAAGAGAATTACAGCTCTTCTATAGCTCAGGCTACATCCCAGATGAAATTTAATTATGATTTTCTTACCGGACTTCCTAATATAGGATTCTTTATTGAGTCTGCGCGTAGTAGTATTCAGAGGTATGGAGAACACTGTGCTATTGGTTTCATAAATATTAATGGAATGAAACATTACAATAGAAAGTATGGTTTTTCTGAAGGCGGAGTGCTCCTTAGCAATCTTGCAGATCTTATGGTGAGATTTTTTGGCAAAAAGAACTGTTCGAGATTCGGACAGGATAATTTTGCTTTCTTTGCGTTGTCTGATGGCCTGGAAGAGCAGCTTAAGAAATTCCTTCTGGAATTCTATGAAATGAATAAGGAAAAACCTGTATCTATCAGGATTGGAGTGTATCCTGATACTATGGGTATCGTAGATGTTGATATAGCCTGTGATAGAGCCAGATACGCTTGTAATACCATAAAGAATATGGAATCATCAGGATATGTATTCTTTGATGATTCAATGCTAAAATACGAAACCAGACGTCAGTATATAATAGATAATTTAGACAGAGCCATAGAAGAACGCTGGTTACAGCCTTACTTCCAGCCTATAGTCAGAAGTGCAAATGGATTGGTCAGTGATGAGGAGACACTCTGCAGATGGATAGATCCTGAGAAAGGTATGCTGTCTCCGATAGATTTTATTCCTATTCTTGAAGATGCCAAGCTCATATATATGGTTGATCTCCATATGCTGGATATGACATTAGAGAAGCTGAAAAAACAGAAGGAAGAGGGACTTTATGTTGTTCCGTCTTCAATAAATCTCTCCAGAACAGACTTTGATTGCTGTGACATAGTTGATGAAATATGCAAACGTGTTGATGCTTCAGGTTTAGGTAGAAATGTAATAACTATTGAGATCACAGAAAGTGTAGTAGGAGAAGATTTTGATTTTATAAAAGAACAGGTTGAGAAATTCCAGAGTCTTGGCTTCCATGTGTGGATGGATGATTTCGGAAGTGGTTTCTCATCTCTTGATGTACTTCAAAATATTCGATTTGACCTTATCAAACTGGATATGAGATTTATGAAGCAGTTTAATAGTAATGAGAAGAGTAGGATCATCATTACTGAACTGATAAAGATGGCTATTAGTCTTGGTATAGAAACTGTGTGTGAAGGCGTTGAAACAGCAGAGCAGGTTGAATTCCTCCGGCAGGTAGGATGCACCAAGATGCAGGGTTATTATTTCTGCAAGCCAATCTCATATGAACAAATCCTTGAAAGATATAATACGGGAGTTCAGATAGGATTCGAGAATCCTGATGAATCTGATTATTATGAGGCGATTGGACGTATCAACATGTATGATATATCTGTTGTAGCCAGAGACGATACCAGAGATGTCAACAAAAATGGACAGTATTTTGATACATTGCCTATGGCTATAGTTGAAGCTGATACTGAATCAATGAAGGTTGTTCGCTGCAACAAATCATATATTGAATTCATGTTGGGATTTGGCGGATCATTTGAGGTTGATCAATCTGTATCATATGACTTATTCAAAGAAGGTGTGGGCGCTGCTTTTGCCGAAGCTGTAAAAAAATGTTCTCTTGATGGTAAGAAGGTTTTCATAGATGAAAGATTAAAAAAGGATTCTACCATTCACGCACTTGTGAAGAGGGTTGCCGTTAATCCAGTTACAGGAGTTGTATCCTGTGCGGTTGTGGTTCTGGGTATTATTCCTAACACCGGGCGTGGCGTAACATTTGAAGATATTGCCAACAGTCTTTCAGCAGATTATATCAATCTATATTATGTAAACCTTGATACTGATGAGTTTACAGAGTTCAGACCAGATACATCCAGCAGCGGATTGTCAGAAGAGAGGCATGGAATTGACTTTTTTAAGGCAAGTAGAAGGGATGCACTTGATCATTTATACATAGATGATCAAGAGAAGTTTTTATCTGCCTTCAGCAAGAAAAATGTACTTAGTTCGATTGATAATAATGGATCATTTACATTCTCATATCGTCTTCTTATTGAAGGAGAGCCTGTATACGTAAATATGAAGGCTATCAGAATGAGAGATGATGAGAAGCATATCATTGTGGGAGTTAATAATATAAATGCATATATGGTGCAGAGGGAAGCACTGGAGAGAATGCTGGAGGAGAGGCGGTCCTTCGCACTTATCAATGCTTTGTCCGGCAATTACATCTGCATCTATTCTGTAAATCTTCAAGATAATACTTATGTTGAATATTCCTCGACCTCTGAATATGAGAATCTGGGTATTGCTAAGCACGGAGAGGATTTCTTTGCTGCAACTGAGGAGAACAGTTTTAAATTCGTATATGAAGA
>CAMHCL010000029.1 GCA_946183625.1 uncultured Lachnospiraceae bacterium | reverse complement strand
CAACGGCTGATGGCATACGGCCGAGAAGTGTTGAAACCTCTGAACCTGCCTGTACAAATCTGAATATGTTATCGATGAAGAGAAGCACGTCTCTGTTCTCTACATCTCTGAAATATTCTGCCATTGTAAGTCCTGTAAGGGCTACTCTCATACGAACACCCGGAGACTCATTCATCTGGCCGAATACCATGGCTGTCTTATCTATGGTTCCGCTCTCCTGCATTTCATTCCAGAGATCGTTACCCTCACGGCTACGCTCACCAACACCGGTGAATATTGAATAACCGCCGTGCTCCATAGCTACATTGTGGATAAGCTCCTGGATAAGAACTGTCTTACCTACACCGGCTCCACCGAAGAGTCCGATCTTACCACCCTTAGCATATGGCTCAAGAAGGTCGATAACCTTGATACCAGTTTCAAGAATCTCAACCGATACATTTTGCTCCTCAAACTTAGGAGCTGGTCTGTGGATCTCCCATCTGGTTGCGTCAGCAGGAATGTCTTCCTTGCCATCTATAGGATCTCCCAGAACGTTGAACATACGACCTATGGTTGCTTCACCTACAGGTACACTTACAGGTGCTCCTGTAGCTATAACCTCAAGGCCACGTGATATGCCCTCACTCTGAGACAGGATAATGCAGCGAACAACGCCATGTCCCACGTGCTGAGCAACTTCCATTGTTCTTATTTCACCATCAATGTCAACTGTCAGAGCTTCTCTAAGTCTTGGCAGATTCTGCTCTTCAAATTCAACGTCTATAACAGGTCCTGATACCTGTAATATCTTTCCTTTATTCAAATTGGGCTGCCTCCCTCTCTCTCTTTCTCTTCTGTGCTTTCGCACCTGCTGCCACCTCAGTTATCTCCTGGGTGATGGCTGCCTGACGCACTCTGTTGTACTGAATGGACAGATCTGCCAGCAGTTCCTCCGCATTGTTATTGGCCGAACTCATGGCATTCATACGAGCATTCTGCTCTGCTGAAAAGCTGTCAACAAGCGCACCATATATATTTCCGGCAATGTAACCATTCATGATATTATCAAGAACCACATTTACCGACGGATAGAAGTTGTATTCCTTGTCTACCTTCTTCTCTTCCGGATCAACTTCATTTGATATAAAGCTCTTACGCTCAAATGGAAGAAGTCTTGTCATCTTGACTGTGGATGTAAGCTCATTTTCCATATCGCTGTATATGATTCTTATCTCGTCCACTCGTCTTTCGTTGTACTCTTCCATCAGGATCGAACATATCTGCCTTGCTCTGGTAAATGTAGGGTTTTGGGCAGTGTATAGAAATGACTGTTCGATCTCTATTCCATGCTTCATGAAATACCTGCGTCCGAAGTCCCCTACCACGTAGAGTTTCACCTTCTTGTGCTTGGACATTTCAGCTTCAGCCCTCTTGATAACATTGTAGTTATAAGAACCGGCGAGGCCCTTGTCCGCAGTGATTACCAGGTACGCATAAGTCTCTGCAGGCTTACGTCCCTTCTCCGGATAGAAGTAAATGCTGTCAACATCCGAAGTAGACTGGAAGATACGTCTTATCTCATGCTCGATGGCATCGAAGTACGGACGTGTCTTCTGAAGCTCCGACTTCGCCTTCCGCATCTTCGTTGAAGAGATGAGGTACATGGCACTCGTGATCTTCTGAGTGTTCTTGACACTGTTTATTCTGTTTTTTATCTCAGTAGTAGTCGCCATCTACAACCATCTCCTACTCTAGAAGTTTCTCCTTGTTTTCTTGTAATCAAAATACAATATGATTTCTGTCGAAAACGTTCACACATGAATATCAGCAAATATCTGTGAGGAACCGTTGGAGAACGTCGGTTCTTTGGCTGTGTATTTTACAGCCTTAGAACCGCTACGTTCGGAATCGAGGCGCAAGCCGCGTGACGAACAGATATCTTGCTGATATCCATGTTCGAAGCCGTTATCAGAAATCATTTATTATTATATTTCTCAAGAAACTCCTTCGAAACTTCTACAATTCTATCTTTATCTTCATCACTCATAAATCCTGAACTATCTATCTGATTACACAGCGCAATCTCTTCTGTATTGAAGTAATCCAGAAGTGCTTCGCGGAATTTCAGGATATCATCTACAGGAATGTCCTGCATAACCTTGGCTGTAGCGGCCACAAGCATGATTACCTGTTCATGGAGCTTAAATGGATTGTTCTGAGGCTGTCTCAGAAGTCTCATAAGTCCCTGGCCGTAATTCAGCTGTCTCTTGGTTGTTTCGTCCAGGTCACTGGAGAACTGTGTGAAGATCTCCATTTCTCTGTACTGTGCCAGATCAAGTCTGATACTACCTGCGGCCTTCTTCATGGCCTTGGTCTGTGCGGCACCGCCGACACGGGAAACCGAAAGACCTACATTTACCGCCGGGCGCTGTCCTGCGAAGAACAGGTCGCTCTCCAGGAATATCTGACCGTCTGTGATAGAAATTATATTTGTAGGGATGTATGCTGATACATCACCCGCCTGTGTTTCAACTATTGGAAGTGCTGTTATACTTCCTCCTCCAAGCTCATCTGAGAGTCTTGCGGATCTCTCAAGAAGTCTTGAATGAAGATAGAATACGTCACCCGGATATGCCTCACGTCCTGGGGATCTCTCCAGAAGAAGTGACAGGGCTCTGTATGCTATAGCGTGCTTTGACAGATCATCATAAACGATCAGGACATCCTTGCCCTGATACATGAAATACTCTGCCAGAGTAACTCCTGCATATGGAGCTATATACTGGATTGGTGCAGTCTCACTGGCAGATGCAGCAACTACGATGGTGTAGTCCATAGCACCCTTCTTCTTAAGGGTTCCTACCAGCTGTGCAACGGAACTTGATTTCTGTCCGATTGCAACATAGATACATATAACACCTGTATCCTTCTGATTCAGGATAGTATCTATAGCTATTGCTGTCTTACCGGTCTGTCTGTCACCTATGATCAGCTCTCTCTGTCCACGTCCGATTGGGAACATAGAATCGATAGAGAGAATACCTGTATTCATTGGTTCATTTACACTCTGCCTGTCAATGATTCCTGGAGCAGGTGTCTCAACAGGTCTGTAGCCTGAAGATTTGACCGGTCCGAAACCATCTATAGGATTTCCCAGTGCATCTATAACTCTTCCCAGATAGGCATCGCCTACCGGGATACCAGCTGTCTTCTTGGTTCTACGAACACGCGAGCCTTCTACAACTCCGCTGTCATCACCAAAGAGGATGATACCTACTTCATCACGTCTTAAGTCCTGAACCATTCCCTTTACGCCGGATTCGAAGATAACAATCTCGCCGTACTGTATTGAAGGAAGTCCCTCTGCAACAACGATTCCATCGCCGACAGTCTTTACAATTCCTTCTTCTTCAGGACGTGTCTTCGCTTCCCATTCATTTACTGAGGTTTTGAATAATGATATAAGCTCCTCACCGGTGTCAACTGATTTACGCTTGATCTTGTCAAGCATTTCCATCAGCTGATCCTTCTTGCCTTCAGGAGTCCAGTTGAAAACCTCGTCGCCCACCTCAAGCCTGAAGCCTGATTCTATATCAGTTTTCTCAACCCATACGAGTTCAACTTCCTTCTGATATCTCTTCTCCAGAAACTGGATAAATCTGGCTTCCTGAGTGCTGTTCGGAGCTGTCTGGGAATAAAGGCTCGCTTTTAGCTTATCACTTGCCACTTTCTATACTCCTTTCAGCCTCATCAAGAAATACATCGTAGCTGTCACTGACAGTTCCTTCCTGTACAACTTTCTTGGTTGCCTCTTCAAGCATTCCAACGATATCCTGTCTGGCATCGTCTATAATCTTTCTCTTCTGCTCTGCTGCCTGGAATCTTGCATCTGCAAGTATCTTGTCAGCAGCCTTCTCAGCATCCTTCATACGCTCAACACGCATATCCTCTATCTCTGATGCTGCAGTCTTCTTCTTGGCAGCTATCTCAACGTCTGCCTCCTTAAGCTTTTCCTCATACTCAGCCTTAACATTTTCTGCGTCCTTAAGCTTAGCCTCAGCCTCGTTGTCCATATCCTTATACTTCTGCTCTCTTGCATCCATGAATTTCTTCACAGGTGAATACAGCAGGATGTAAAGACCTATGAACAGAATGGCTACATTGAAAAAATGTAAGAAAATCTGTGCAAAATCTATACCTAGTGGCATATCACATACTCCTTTTTTATCTCAACAAAAATTATCGGGTATTGGTCAAATGTACTTATATGCAGCACATTTCACCATAAGTCAAATCGTATCCTCTGGATCACAAGACGAATACAACAAGAATTGCAACGATAAGTGCATAAATGATAGCTGTCTCGATGAATACAAGACCGATCATAAGTGTACTTCTGATCTCACCTGTTGCTTCAGGCTGTCTTGAGATACCTTCTGTTGACTTTGCAACAGCCATACCCATACCGATTGTACCTGCAGCAGCTGCAAGTCCGATAGCGATTGCTGCTGCGAGAGCCTTTGAACCGGTTGTGTTATCTGATGCTTCAGCTTCTGCCTCAGTTGTTGTCTCTTCTGCTGCATAAACTGTCTTAGTTGGAGTAAGAGCTGCGCCTGCAACGCCTGCTACTGCAAAAAGTACTAATGCCAAAAGTATTTTCTTAAACTTGTTCATTTTATATATCCTCCTGGATTTAAAATCATTTATTAAGCGGCCTGGGCTTCTGCCTCAGACTTTTTTGACTTCTTTTTCTTTGGTTCCTTTGCCTTCTTCTCATGCACTTCGGAAACTTCGCCGTAGTATACGGAGGTCAGCATCGTAAGTACGTACGCCTGAATGATGGCGTGAAGCACTGTGAAGAGTACGCCGACTACTACCGGAAGCACGAAGCTCAGGAATATCAGGTAGTACACAAGCTCGGTTACCAGCATACCTGAAAGCAGCGCACCGAATAGACGGAAGCTCATGGATACCGGAAGTGAGAATTCCTTCAATGTCTTGAATATACCCTTCACCTTGTTTCCGGCAATTCCTCCAGACATTATGAACAGGTATGACATACATCCCATGGCGATGGCGCCATTTATATCAGCCAGCGGTGCCGGCAGGGATACGGAATGACCAGCCGTTGTTATTGTCTGGAAGCCGAATAGCTCAAACATTGTTCCTAAGAATATGTAGGAACCGGCAGTGAAGATATATGCTCCCAAAGCTTTGTTCCTGTGAGGACTGTTTGATTTTGCCAGTCCGTCGAAGAGTCCAACCCATGCCTCAAGTAACATTTGGAATTTTCCAGGAATGATCTTGAATTTCGGTATAACCGCGATTCTGATGATCAGTGCAAAAAAAAGGATTATTCCTGTTACAGCATATGCCGAGATGAGGGATGGATTTACTTCCAGACCCAGGAAGCTGACCTTGTTCTCGTTATGGAGAACCGCATCCTTCATCGTCTGCTGGATTGTCTCATGTTTTATACTGTATGGCTCTGTGAATATTATTCCGACGACCAGTGCGATCAGCACAAGGAATAATACCAGGAGCACTTTCTTGACAGTTTTCTTGTCCACTTTTGTCTCCCTTCTATATATATCCCGCATGTGGTATGCGTAATAATTACGCAATTCTACAATCTACGGGAAGAATATACACCTCCGAACACAGCGCCGCAAAGACCACCGACGATGTGTGTAATCTGAGATACATTATCCTTAAGTACAATCATGTCCCAGAACTGCGAGCCCAGGTAAATGACCATAACCAAGATCATTGAAATAGGAATCTCACCGCGCTTCATGTCTGTAGCAGAAACCAGGACAATCATCATGAATACAAGGCCACTGGCACCCAAAAGTGCAGCACTTGGAAAAAATATAATATATACAAGTCCGGATACGACTGCCGTGATGGCGAACATTTCAAGCATATCCAGGATTCCATACTTCTCCTCCAGTATTGGTCCCAGAAGCAGGAACATGGTCATGTTGCTAGCATAATGAGTCAATGTTGCATGCCCCAGTACATGACCGAACAGTCTTAGGAACCAGAATAAAGAAATCTTGCTCCTATAAACTTCAAAAAGAAGCTGTGTACTTTCACCGCCCGTCAGGTATCCTAACACAAGTACAATCAGAGAAACGATTGCAAATGTAAGTGTTACCGGTGCGTTATAAGAAAATACCAGCTTTTTGCTACCATTTGACATAATTCAACCTCCAACCAGGTGGTTTAAAAAAAATAAGTATCGGTTTTAAACCAAACCGATACCTATTATAGCACAATCAAAATATTTGACAACCGCCTCAGGCTTAGTTGCATATATTATTTTCTATGTCCCAAGTAACCAAATCCAACGCCGACATATGCACAGGCACCAAGTCCCTCGTCGTTACCATTATCTCTGTTACAAGCAGCAGTCTCTGGGCCAGATCCAAAACCAACGAAGAAGCAAAGTGATGTTCCACCGGCAACCGACTCCAGATCTTCCTCAGAAAGCTCTTCAGATTCCTGAACCTCATTCACATAAGCCTTGTAATCTTCGAGTGATTATTATATATACCAAATCGATAATTAATTATTTGATCTGTAATTATGGAGATCCCCAGGCACCAAAGCCAATGCCGACATATGCACAAGCTCCAAGCCCATCCTCCTGGCCTGTTACGCGGCTGCCATTTCCTGTTTCCGGCTTGCTTCCGAATCCAAGAATAAAGCAAAATGAGATTCCGCCAGCTACCTGCTCCAGCTCATCCTCTGATAATTCGCTGGAAGCTTTAACGTCATCCACATAAGCCTTGTAATCATCCAATGTTATATCAAATCCAGTCTCCTCTGCCATCGGGCCAATGACTGAATCCCAAACTGCCTCATCTGACTTCTCTCCTGTGTAGGCCTTCGATGATTCTACCAGCCTTGCATAGAGAGCTTCATCAGAATGAATCTTTCCTAAAAAAAGCTTAACATCATTATTCATAACAAATACCTCCTGTTTTGACCCTGATCTTAATCAACTACAATCTATTAATCTTCATCCCACCAGAACATGCCTACACCTACGTATGCACAAGCTCCACCACGTGGTTCATATTCTTCATCATTTTCTCCTATTCCAGCTGCTGGTCTATTACCAAATCCAATAGCTATGCAGAAAGAAAATCCTCCAGCTACCTGATTAAGTTCATCTTCACAAAGTTCATAATCATTAAATCCATTATTATTCATCATCTCATTCATCATATCATATTCCCCTTTCACAAACACCTTTTTTCTGTTTTCATTAAATATACATTTGACATATAAAAATGAGACAGAACTCTGCATCTTACTCGGTATAAAAATACCCTCTTTACCGTTTTTTTGTCCGGTAAAGAGGGTACGAATCATCCAATATTTAATTACTTCTCTAATGTTGCTTCTCCAAGTCTGACAAATGTATAAGGGGCATCAGGAGAATCCTTATAAGTTTCAAGCTTCCCCTCAACAGTTACTTCTGTGTTGTCGGCTGGATAATCATCAGGATACACCAGCGACGTATCTGCCAGCTTAAACTCCAGTCCGCTGGAGCAACATGCTGTCGCGTCCTTAATGATGACATAGTGATAATACTGATTTGTTCTATCATCGAAAGCAGCATAATATGGTCCTGACATGCGAACCGTCTTGCCTAAATAATCTTCCGGATTATAACAGAGCTGATAAACCGTAGCATAAACCATATCGGAGTTCATATTTGTCAGGTCTATCACATCCTGGGCAACGATGTCATCTACATTTTCTGTGGTCTGATCTGAAGCAGATGTAGAATTCTGAACCTTCGATGCATCCTGAGAGGAATCTGTTGCAGCGGCTTCTGTCGTCGCCTCTGTCGTCGCCTCTGTGGTTGCTTCAGTTGTCGCCTCCGTAGTTGCTTCTGTTGTTGCATCCACCTTCTTCTGATGTTCCTCAGCGATCTTCTCATTTATTACCTGGTCAACGCTGTTCTGAGATTCCAGCTTGGTTCCGGTTTTCTCACCACAGCCTGCCAGAGCCAGAGCAAGTGTGAGACCTGCCG
This sequence comes from uncultured Lachnospiraceae bacterium, assembly GCA_946183625.1. GTDB lineage: Bacteria > Bacillota > Clostridia > Lachnospirales > Lachnospiraceae > Eubacterium_Q. The sequence goes on along the minus strand of CAMHCL010000029.1, from coordinate 6,644 downwards.
CCAGAGTTATAATTCTTATGATAGAAAACCTTCTTAGTTTCATGATAATTCACCTTGCATTTTATAAAATTTATGCTGCGCGCAGCTTGCCAATGATCACGAAGATGCAGAAGAACACAAGATCAACTACAACTATGGTGGCACCGACTGGTGTTGAAAACAGGATTGTCATCACCATTCCGATGAGGGCACACACAACCGAGATAATTGCAGAGACGATGATAACGCCTCTATAGGTGTTGCAGACTCTCATGGCCGACAGAGCCGGGAAGATAATAAGTGCAGAAATCAGAAGTGATCCCACCAGGTTCATTCCAAGTACGATAACCACTGCAATCATGATAGCAAGTATCATATTGCAGAGTTTTGTCCTGATTCCGGTTGCTGTTGCGAAGTCCTCGTCAAATGTAATGGCGAAGATTCTATTATACATGAGAACAAAAGCTACTAATACTATTATTGATAAAACCACACATACTACTACATCTTTAAATGTAAGTGTGAGGATTGAAGTTGATCCAAAAAGAGTACTGCAGACGTCACCCGATACATTTGCCGATTTGGAAAAAACGTTCATCAACATGTAACCTATAGCAAGTGCGCTTACTGAGAGCATAGCTATGGCTGCGTCACCCTTGATTTTGGAGTTCTGTCCTGACTTGAGCAGGATGATTGCTGAGATAATGGTTATGGGCATAACTACCAGTGTATTGTGATCCTGCAGGTTGAGTACAGCCGCTACTGCCATGGCGCCAAATGCCACGTGGGACAGTCCATCACCTATGAAGGAGTAGCGCTTCAGCACCAGGGTCACACCCAGGAGTGAGGAACATAATGCCACGAGCGTTCCAACTATCAGCGCATATCTTACAAATGGGAAGGACAGATAATAGGTTAATTGTTCAAACACATTACTCATCGCTTTCACCTATCCTTTCATATGCTTCCCAAAGTTCGCTTTCTTTATACTGCTCGACAGTTCCATAGAACAGCATTTTCTTTCTTCCTATATGAAGTATGTGACTTGCATACTTCGTCGCCATCTCTACGTCATGAGAGATCATAACGATGGTCAGGCCCTCCTTGTTCAGCTTCTGTATAAGCTCGTAGAGTTCCATGGTAACCTTCGGATCCAGGCCACTAACAGGCTCGTCCAGAAGAAGTATCTTTGAAGTCGCCGAAAGAGCCCTCGCCAGTAGGACTCTTTGCTTCTGTCCGCCGGACAGGTTACGATATGATTTATTCTGGAGCTTCATTATATCCATTCGCTCCATATTCTTCTTAGTTCTCTCCTTATCAGCCTTGCTGTAAAATGGTTTCAGACCGATATGTGACAGATTTCCGGACATGACTATCTCATACACTGTCGCAGGGAAATCATTCTGCACCTCTGTATGCTGCGGCAGGTAACCCATTTCAGATGATTTCAGTTCATCATCATAGATCACCTTTCCCGACATGATAGGATTCCTGAGTTTTACAAGAGTCTTCATAAGAGTACTCTTACCTGCTCCATTCTCTCCTACTATGCAGAGATAATCTCCTTTATTTACTTCGAAATTGATACCCTTGGTAACTGTGCGGCCATCCCATCCCAGTTCCAGGTCTTCACATTTTATGTATGGCATATCATCCACCTCACATATCAGTCAGTCCTCAGGCTGACATTACATTTTATATCAGGATTAATTAAGGGCTTTCTTCAAAGCTTCCAGGTTCTGTCTCATAACATCCAGATAACTGATTCCATTGTTCACATCTTCAGCTGTTACAGACTGAAGAGAATCCATGACCACTATATCGCACTCTCTCTTTTTAGAAGTCCTCTTGATTGAATCTGCGATTTTCTGATCAGATGATTCAAGCGTAAGGATTACATTTAATTCTAATTCATCAACCTTGTCAGCTAGAAATGTAATGGTCTCGAAGCTTGCCTCTGTCTCAGCATTACATCCGGCAAATGCAGCATAATACTTTAAGCCGTAATCATCCACCATATATCTGAATGGAAATCTGTCGCCCACCAGGATAGTATCACGTGGTGCAGATTCGACTGCTTCCTCATATTCTTTATCCAGCTGATCAAGCTTTGCTGCATAAGAATCAAAATTCTGCTGATAGAGATCAGCGTTGTCAGGATCCTTCTCTGCAATTGCTTCTTCTATATAAAGGGAAAGAGTTTTTGCAAGTCTTACAGAAAGCCATACATGTTCGTCGTACTCAACTTCGCCCTCTTCATGATGATGGCCTTCTTCATGATCAGCATCGCCTTCGCTGTGATCATAGTCTGCATCAGCGTCTTCGTCATGGTCATGATCTGCATCAGCGTCGGCGTCATGGTCATGATCTGCATCGGCGTCTTCGTCGGCATCACCATCGCTGTGATCGTGGTCCTCGTCGGCATCTGCATCGTGGTCATGCTCTTCTTCCTGCATTCCTTCGACGAGCTCTTCCTCTTTAACTTCATTTCCCAGATATTCAAGCAGATTGATAACCTTCATATCCTTGTTGGTTGCTTCCTTCAGAGCATCATCAACCCAGCCATCTGACTCTCCACCAACATAGATGAAGATGTCTGCGTTACTTATCTCTGCTATGTCCTGCGCAGTTGGCTGGAAGCTGTGCATATCCATACCGCTGTCCATGAGAAGCTTCACATCAGCATCGCCCGCTTTATCACCAAGTACATTTTCAGTCCAGTCATAGATTGGATAAATGGTGCAGACGATTTTAAGTCCATCACCCTCTGAAGTCTCACCCGGTCCCGGAACTACAGGATTAGTTGTGCATCCTGCCGACAAGATAAGAGCTGCTGCACATACAAAGGCAGTTATCATCTTGATCATGCGATTATATACTTTGCCAGTTTTCTTTCCCGCCGTCTTTCTAGTTTTAGTGTAATTATTGAATGTCATTTTGTGTGTCCCCTACTTTAGTACCTATGTCAAATGTATCAAACCGGAATAAGCTTTGTTCTGCAATCCGCACATAGTCCCATTATGATAGAGCCTTCGCATTCAAGACTGAAGCCATGCTCTTCCATCAGGTGCTCACGTATCGTATCCATGAGATCACACTCGAGATGGATCATCCTGCCGCAGCTCTTACATTTCAAATGGAGATGATTATGGCAGTCATGCTCCTTCGTCAGGCTGTACATAACAGCCTTTGAATCAGATGACTTATGCTGCATGAGCTGGCCATCCTGTACCATTCTGTCCAGGTTTCTATATATTGTAACTACGTTGATATCTACATTCTGTTTCTTCAGATACTCCTGGATATCACCCACTGAAAAGGGCTTATCATCCACAGTCTCAAAATACTCCAGAAGCTTTTCTCTGGATTTTGTTTTGTAAGCCAAAGTCTTATCCTCCTAACAATCGATGCGCATCAAAATGTCAAGCAAAATAAAAATGCAAATGTCTTGCAATTTGATATACTACTCTATAAAAGAAAGAATGTCAACACTTTTGCAAAACATTTGCATTTTTATTCATGATCTATTTTGATCAATCCTCAATCAGTCCAGGATACCTAGCACAAATGTACTGTCTATATGTACTTCTCTACCTCTTCCCACATATACAGTGCACGGCGGTTTGCTTTTACGTTATGAACACGAACGAATCTGCATCCTGCCTTGGCTGCAAGGATTGATGTGGTTATGGTTGCTTCTTCTCTTTCATAAACCGGAAGGTGAAGTGCATTTCCTATCACGGATTTTCTCGATGCACCAAGTAAAACCGGATAGCCTAATTCACGAAAGTCTGACAGATGAGCCAGAGTTTTCATATTCTCTTCCTGGGTTTTCGCAAATCCAACTCCCGGGTCCAGAATAATCTTATCCCGTGCGATTCCCTCTGCCAGGGCAATCTCCACAGAATTCCTAAGGCCATTCATAACTCTTAGGACAACGTCCTCTGCTTCACTTCTTGTTATGACTGGTTCATATATGTCAGATGACACATATCCATCTTCCTTAAACTTGTCCGGGGTACGTTCCTCCAAAGTTCGTCCTAAATTATCATTATGCATCAACACGATGTATGCCCCTGCCTCGGCAGTAACCTTGGCAAGTCGGGATATGTTGTGGCTCGATTCACCGAAGTCGGACATCTCATACCCGGCCCGGTTAGACATTTCACCCTGGGACGGATTGAACATCTCATATCTGCAGCCCCAGATGTCATTCACGATGTCTGCGCCCGCTGAAAGCGCTTCCTTGGCAACTTCAGCTTTATAAGTATCAATGGAAATCGGAATATCGAACTCCGACCTGATGATCTTTATAACGTCGCATACTCTTGCGATTTCTTCCTCTGAACTGATCTGAATGTGTCCCGGACGGGTGCTCTCGCCACCGACGTCGATGATGTCCGCGCCGTCCTCGATCATGGCCGCAACGTGTTCCTTCAATTCATCCGCATTTATCGTACCGACGGTAGAATCCAACGAAGCACCATTGCCACCCGCTAAGATTCCATCATTGGAAAAGGAATCAGGAGTCGCATTCAATATTCCCATTATATATACATGATCTTCTCTGCTGAAATCCAATTATAATTCCCCCTTGGAGTCATTTTAATCTTGAATACAAAAGAATTCTCATAAGCCCCAGCAGGAGCAGATGAACCGGATAGAACAGGTAAAAAAGCACCTTTATTACCTTGTCGGTCTTTTCATTTGTTTCTCTGGAGCTTAATTTTCCGTTATAGAAATAAATCGGGAAGAACGCCGATAACGCTGGTATCTCCCATTTCCAACTCGAAGCGACAAGCAACGCTCCAACGCCGATAAACATCGCAATTGGCACATCCCATAGAAAGTAAAATGTAAAGATTATCAATACTCCGAACTTACAATAATCCGTTCTCATCTCAAAGCATATAAGTGACATAAGAATAACTGTGCCAAAAGCACCGATTTTAGAAGCCAGAGGAGTCTCTTTGAATCTGATCAAAGGGCTCTTATTTCTATCTCCGCCAATTATGTCACTCCATAGAAAGATAGCCACCAGTCCTGCTGCCAGAGTAAAGATCACATTTTGCTTCTCCAGTGTGAACCAAGTCTTTCTTACAGCAAGATCAAATGGTACCTCTGAAATGATTGCCGCTAGCAAAAGCCTTGCGAAATATTTTACTGGATTTCTTGTATGCTTAAATCCCTCAGCAATCAGGAAGCAGAATATAGGAAATGCAATTCTTCCTAAGCCTCTCAGAACTCGGTACACAATGTAGAGTGCATAATAGAGTTTCATGTTCTGATAATCGTATCTCACGATTGGAAGGAGATACTGCCAGAAGAACACCAATGCGAAATGGTCCAGAAACATGGTGATGATTGCCATCAGTTTGAGGGCATTCCCACTAAAAAGCTTATCTTGTTTTGTTGTTATATCGAAATCATCCATGGTTTTAGTCTAGGGTGCCTTTTATTCTAACAAATCATATATAATCAAATAATCCTTGAATAGCGTCAGTGATGTTTATTATATCAGAAATATGTATTCTATCCAAAACCGAAAACCCTCTCACTGACATATCAAGAAGTGAGAGTTTTTCACATTGAACATATCCTTTTATCTCTTCAGATTCTACATAAATATGTAACGGTCCTGACTCACCATTTTTATATATAGGGCAACCAATTATTTCACCACACTGATTAAAAAAGTCTTTACTTACAACCAAAACAGGTAATTTTATTTTTTCAATTTTAATAATGTCGCCCTGATGTAATTGTTCCTTCATTACCATACTTCTCTTCCTACTGGTTCACCCCAGTCAAATTCGCCATCTAATTTTAGATTTCCACCAAATTCAGCAGCTCTTTCTTCAAGAGTTTTATGTCTAATAGTTTTGGACAGCATTATTACACCATCGACAACATTAACATCTAACACATCATTTACTTTTATATCTGCCTGTTGCAAAACATCTCTTGATAATCTAACACCTTGACTATTTCCCCAAGATTTAACTTGTGCCTGCATAATGCCACCTCCTTTTCTTTGTATATACATTGTATATCCTTTTATAGCATATTTCAATAACCAATATATTTAGAAAGCCCCTCTGTCATAAAGGGGCTTGTTTACCGTATTATTAATCCTTCAACAAGAGCTGCGATCAAAGTAATAATATTAAATAAAATATAATCTCCAATAATTATTATGATGATTCGCAAAAATATATTTAATCTAGAAAGCTTAAGCTTACTATGTATGCCTAGATAATTAAACGTAAACATAGTAAGAAGTATAATAGTTACAAACTGATACACTGAAACAAATACTTCGTAATAAAATGCAGCTTTACCAGTATATGAATTATCAGTCAAAGTGGTTCCAAAACAATAATAAATAGCTAAAGCATACAGAATAGTTGCCCCAATAATATGAAGTACATTCCCGCTTCGATATCCTGGTAGAAGATACTTTCTATATTGTACCGGCACTATACTTACATATCGCATCTTTAAAAATCTTATGGCAGATGATGCACTGCTAAATCTATCCTCAGGTCTGAATGCCGTTGCCTTATTTACAAAAGCATGAAGTTTACTGCTTTTTATATCCAGCTTATTACAAGCATATCTTAAGGTTGCTCCTACAGCATATATATCTGTTTTAACTCCACTCT
>CAMHCL010000028.1 GCA_946183625.1 uncultured Lachnospiraceae bacterium | reverse complement strand
AGCGCCTGACTAACTTTGCTTTCGATAAATTTATAAAGTTCAAATGCTTTTTGTATTCTTTACAACACTTAGGCTTAAGCCTTCTAGAAAATAAAAGGGTATTTCTATGGAACTTATCAGAAACACTATTAAAAAGGTGAAAATAAAACTGAATATAAATGTTTTTATCAGGTGTTTCTTTACAGCTATGATTCCGGCGATTGGTATAGCTCTGGTGCTTCAGATAGTAGCTATATTCCTGCCTTTCTACATTGCAAACCTGATATCTCTTATAGTGCTTGCAGTTGGACTTCTGGCAGCTGTTATTCTGACAATGATAAGGAAGACAACTACCAGAGAGGCAGCTCTTGCAATAGACAGCTTCGGCTTCAACGAGAAGATAACTACTGCAGTGGAAAATGAGGCTGAAGAGGATGATATATTTAAGTTCCAGAGACAGGATGCCGCTAAGAGCCTGAAGGCTGGAGTGGATAAGATAAGAATAAAACTTCAGCTTCCTAAGAAGAGAGCTATTATCACAGGAGTACTTCTTGTAGCAGCCGTTGCAGCATTCTTTATTCCGTCAGTTGCTAAGAGTAAGGCGGAAGAACAACATTTGACCAAACAGGAAGCCAAGAAGGCTGTCGCAGAGATAGAGGAACTGGAAGAGGCTTTGGAGGATGTCGATATTGAGGAATTATCCGAAGAGGATAAGGAGAAGCTTCAGCAGATAATGGAATCTCTGGAGGCGTCGAAGAAGGAAATGAGTGAAGCCTCTACAGGTACGGAACTGGATAAGGCTAAAGATAAATATAATTACAAGCTGCAGAATGTATCTAATCAGCTTCAGGGTTTGAATCAAGGGGGCAGTCAGTCTGTTTCAAATTCTATCAAGAATGCTGAGGAGATTATTAAGAATCAGCAGACCAGTCAGAATCTGATGGCTCAGAATGATCCTCAGGGTCAGAACGGACAGAACGGCCAGAATGGACAGCAGGGTCAGCAAGGCCAGAATGGTCAGCAGGATCCGAATGGACAAAATGGTCAGCAGGATCCAAACGGCCAAAATGGTCAGGGTGGCCAGCAGGGCCAACAGGGTCAAAATGGTCAAAGCGGTCAGCAGGGTCAGCAAGGTCAGAATGGCCAAAGTGGCCAGCAGGATCCAAACGGCCAGAACGGACAAAGTGGCCAGCAAGGTCAGGGCGGTCAGCAAGGCCAGAACGGACAAGGCGGTCAGCAGGGACAAAGTGGCCAGCAGGGTCAGGGTGGCCAGCAAGGTCAAAATGGTCAAAACGGCCAGCAGGGTGGTCAGCAAAATGGAAATGGTTCGGCTGGACAGGGCAGTGGACAGGGTGCCGGAAATGGCACCAGTGAAACTGAGGTTACTCATAATCATGACTATGTAAGTGTCAGCCAGAATGTCACCGGAGATTATCATGATAATTCAAATTCACAATATGCCAAGGAACAGAATGGCATGGTGTGGAATGGTGAGGCAGTTCCATATGACACAGTTGTACATGACTATGCAAATTCTGCATATGAAGGTGTTGAACAAGGTAAATATCCTGACAGTATGTCGGGTGTAATAAAAGATTATTTCAGCGGATTAGATGACTGAGATGGAGGTTAGAAATGAACGAATATGAAGAAACTCTTGGTATCATAAACCAGGTCAGAACAGAGATAAGTAAGGAAATAGTAGGCTCTGGCGAGGTTGTGGAAAGCCTCCTTACATGTCTGCTTACAGGTGGAAATGTACTCTTAGAGGGTATGCCTGGTCTTGGAAAAACCAAGCTGGTCCAAACAATAAGTAATGTATTTGATATGTCATTTAAGAGAATTCAGTTCACTCCGGACCTTATGCCCGCTGATATAACAGGTACAAATATCATGGTGAGAGATGAGAAGGGCGGAAGCTTCAAATTTGAACCGGGCCCTATCTTCGCCAGTGTTATTCTTGCGGACGAGATCAACAGAGCTACTCCTAAAACTCAGAGTGCTCTTCTCGAAGCCATGCAGGAGCATACGGTTACTGTAGGTGATCTTACATATGCACTTCCAGATCCGTTCTTCGTAATAGCTACTCAGAACCCTATCGAACAGGAAGGAACATATCCTCTTCCTGAAGCACAGCTGGACAGATTCAGTATGAAGATACTTGTAGAATTTCCTACAAGGGATGAGCTTTATCAGATAGTGTCTATTACAGAGGGTAAGTCTCCTATGCAGGCTATGAAGGTTCTCACACCGGAGAAACTCTTATCCATCAGAAATCTAATTAAGGCCATACCTATAGCTGATCCTGTAATGGCAAGGATCCTTGATATAGTTATGGCTACACATCAGGAGAATAAATATATAAGAGAGGGAGCCAGCCCTAGAGCTGCTCAGAATATAATCAGAACAGCAAGAGCCAGAGCATTTATGAATGGCCGTTTCAACGTGTCATTTGAGGATGTTAATGCAGTGGCGCTTCCTGTACTCAGACACAGGATAATCATCAGTTTTGATGCTATATCAGAAGGTATCACAGAGGACGATATCATACGGAGGTATATACTTGGAAACACTAAGTAGTGCACAACTGGCACAGCTTGGACGACTTCATATCCGAATGAAGAAAAAGAGTATAACCATGTCTGAAGGAACCAGAAGATCTACTTCCAAGGGTCGTTCGGCGGAGTTCTCAGGTTACAGGGAATATATCCCAGGTGACGATATGAGATACGTGGACTGGAATGCTTATGGCAGACTGGATAAGCTGTATATCAAGGAATATACAGAGGAACGTGAAGGAAGAGTCAATATATTCTTAGACACCAGTATATCCATGAATTTCGGTGAGAAGCTTAAGTCTACACTTATGGCTGAACTTGCTCAGTCACTGGCCTATATAGCATTGAATGACAGGGACAGTGTATATGTAACAGACCTGGCTCATGTAGAGCGCAGATTCCGCCTGCCAAGAGGAAGACAGGGTATGTCCAGAATGCAGAGTTTTCTGGAAGGACTTACCATGGAGGGCAGCATCGATATTACTGAAGCCATAACCAAGGCGGCTATAGGTGGAAGCGGCGTTACATTTATCATCTCTGATTTTATGGATGAGAACTTCCTGTCAAAGCAGGAGGAATGCCTCAGATATCTGGATTTCTGTCATCAGAATGTGGTTCTGCTTCATGTGCTGTCTGATGAGGAGCTTCATGTAGAAGACGTGGGCGCTTATCAGCTTATTGACTCTGAAAATGAGTCTCTTGAAGTAAGACTCAACTTGGATAAGAAGGTCATAGAGAGCTATGACAAGGCTCTTAAAACATATATTGATAATCTCGGAAGTACAGCTGACAGATGTAAAGCTCATTATATCCTGTGCTCCACGGGAGATAGTTTTGATAAAATAATTTATGAGGATATGAGAGTGGTTTATGACATTTAGCAGTCTGATCCCGCTGATATGTCTGGTGGGAATACCTATTATCATAATTCTATATCTGCTTAAGCCAAAAGGAAAAAGGAAGGTTATGCCTTCCCTTTTGTTGTGGAGAAATGCAGAGAGAAATGATAAGAGCATGACATTTGCCAAGAGGCTTATCAGAAATATCCTGATGCTTCTTGAAATTCTTGCATTACTGCTTCTCATGTTTGCACTGATGTCCCCGTCTATTAAGTCGGGTGCAGCGCATAATTCCCGTTCTACTGTTATAGTCCTGGATAATTCCGGAAGCATGGAATTCAAGGATGAAGCCGGTGGAAATACCAGATTTGAAGCTGCGGTAAAGGACATCAAGGATTACATCCAGAGTTCGGATGGTGATGTAACCCTTATAGTATCAGGCAGGGATACTGAGATAATCTCTGCTGCTACCAAGGATGATATCAGAGTTCTCAGAAGCCTTTCGAAAGTCCACGTGACTGATGCGCCTGGAGATATCAGCCAGGCAGAGAGTATCATAGGTTCAGTGAAGGCTGACAGGGTTATGATATTTACTGACTATGCCGGCGCAACCCAGCTGGAAGAGGTTGCGGGCCGTATGAAATGTGACATCAAGGTATATGGTGAGGATACTGGAAATGTATCGCTGTATCAGATGTCTGTCAGAGAGAATGAAGAAGGCCTTACAGATGTGGCATATGGTATAAGCAACAGAAGCAAGGCAGAGGTTACATTTGACGTATCGATTTATGATTCAGAGGATAATCTTCTGGGTGTAAGAAATGTTAAGATGCAGCCGGATGAGACTAAGAACTTCCTGCTTACCGGTGTGAATTATAATGGCAGTTACATCAAGGGAGAATTGTCAGGTATAAGCTACAGCGATAACAGCAAGGATGGACTTGAAGAGGATAATGTCGCTTATGCTGTCAGAAATAAAGAAAGCGAGATATCGGGCTTCCTTGTAGGAAATGGAAATACATATGTTGAGAAGGCATATAAGGCTTATCAGGGAACTGATATAGTCAAGGCAGCTGACGATAAGACAGTAGATACCGGAAGTGTTGCTATCTATGATAAGGGAACAAGTAAGACGCGCAATGATATAAGCAGAATAATCCTCAAAGGAGAGGAAAATGTTGCCGGAACTCTTGATGGTGCAGTTATAGATGTTGAGACAGGAGAACTGCTCAGTGATCTGTCAAGATTTGAAGTCGGAGCGAATGATGTAAATTATTATGATGTCCCTGAGTGGGCAGTTCCATTCATGTCTACTGTAGATGGTGAGGGTGAGACCAGATATATAGGTTATTATGGTGAGCATGATGGCATAAGAGAAGTAGTTATCGGATTTGATATAAGAGATTCCGAATTTCCGCTGCTTGCTGAATTCCCTGTTTTTATCGCGGACAGCATAAATTATACATCTGATAAGAGCATGATCGACAATAGATACATGAATGCCGGTGAGGCTCCTATGATCAATGCTGCAGTAGCAGGTGATTATAAGATAGAAATGGTATCTGGCAAGGCTTCGCAGGAAGAACTCTATGATCATGCCGGATTATATAAGATAACTTCAGAAGATACAGAGGATTTCTTCGTACAGAGATTCCCGCTTTCTGAGTCTGATGGACTGGGAGAAATCGAGGATGTAACTTATGTTGAGAATCCTGATTATGGAGTCAGAATGAACAGCCTCAGAAGGCTATGCATTTTGATAGCTCTTATAATGGTCATTCTCAACTGGATCATATATGTTAAGAGAAATGGTTTAAGAAGAGGTCTGGCGCTCTATGTAAGGATCGCCCTTGTACTTATAATGATAGGTGCTCTTCTTGAGATAAGACTGCCTGGAAGAAGAAGCAAAGTTGCTACGATATTTGTAGTTGATATGTCCGACAGTAATAAGAACAACCTGGAAAAGGAAGAAGCATATCTGCAGAGCACACTTCAGAATATGCCTTCGAAAGACGTGTTCGGCATCGTTACATTTGGCCGTGATACTGTTCCTGACCAGTTTATAACAGATGAGAATGAATACTTAGGTATAGCCTCAATCCCTGATGGTTCAGCCACAGATATAGAGTCGGCCGTAAAGAATGCTGCGGCTATGATCCCGGAGGATAGGATAGGCCGTATTGTTGTGCTTACCGATGGTAAAGAAACTCTTGGAGATATAAGAAAATGTGATGATATCCTGAAGGCACAGGACATAGAACTCTGTGGAGTTATCTATGAAAATCTTGCTGTAAGTGATGTTTTTATAGAGTCGGTGGATATGCCTGAGAAGCTGGCACCTGGGGACACATATTCCCTGAAGGTGGTAGTTTATAGTGCATTGGAAACTGATGGAAAGATAGTGATCGGTTCTGGTGAGGAAGAGAAGGACAGTCGTGATGTCCATCTTCAGGCAGGAACGAACACCTTCGTTTTCGGCATGACTGCCGGAGACGAGATAATGGAGAAGAATGATGTAAGGATTGAGGTTCAGGGAGATGCAATAGAGGAGAATAATGTCTATAGCACTGCGGCTCTTGTTGAGACCTCGCCTGCAACACTTATCATAAGTGGTAAGAATCAGAATAGTACCGGACTGGGAAATGTACTGGAAACTGCTAATGAGAACGTGGAGATAGTCAAGCCTGACAGAGCTCCTACTGATCTGACAGAAATGCTTCAGTATGGAACTATCATACTTGATAATGTATATCTGACTGATCTTCCGGATGGATTTCTGGAGAATATAGAAACCTTCGTTAAGGATTACGGCGGAGGTCTTGTTGCCTGTGGTGGTGATGAGTCCTTCGGACCTGGTGGTTACAGGAAGACAGTATTGGAGGATATACTTCCGGTTGATATGCTTCCTAAGGGCACTGATGAACTTCCTTCTCTTGCAATGGTCATGGTCATCGACTGCTCTGGTTCCATGTCGGGTGACGGAAGCTCCAATAGATCTAAGATCGATGTGGCAGTTGATGCTGCAAAGGAAGGTGTAGCGACACTTACTTCTAATGATTACGTTGGTGTTCTTACATTCAGTGATAATTATGAGTGGAGACAGCCGATAACTAAGTGTGATGATAAGAAGGCGATTCAGGATGCGATAGAAGAAATCGGAATCCAGGGCGGAACAGTTCTGAAGCCGGGACTTACTGAAGCTGTACAGCGTTTATCTACTCAGGATGCGGGACTTAAGCACATAGTTCTTCTTACAGATGGTGAGTGTGAAACTACAGATTTCAATGATGTTGTGGAGATGATAAAAACCAATGGCATCACCATGTCAACAGTAGCTGTAGGAAGTGACTCAGATACAAAGCTTATGGAACAGCTGGCTCGTGACTGCCACGGAAGATATTATTATGCGGATGAGAATACAGATGTTCCAAAGATCTTCGCTACAGAGGTTTATCTCTCCGGTGATACATATTTTAAGGAAGGCGACTTTGCACTGGCTCTCAGAAGCAGCCACAAGCTCGTATCAGACCTTTATACAGATGGAATGCCTCATATAGAAGGCTACGTTGCTGTATCTATGAAGAAGGGTGCAACAGAGGTTATAAGCAGTGCAGAGGAAGAAGAGCCGATCCTTGCCACATGGCAGTATGGCCTTGGAAAGACTGTTGCATGGACAACTAATTCAGCAGGCACCTGGGACAAAGCACTTTCAGAGGATGAATATTATCCTGAATTATGGAAGAGAATAGTTGATTATACCCAGAGAGATTCGAAACTTGGACAGGATTATATGAATGTCTCAGTAAGGAAGGAGCAGGTAAATGTATCATATACCGCTAAGGACTATACTGAGGATACACATATAACAGGAATTTATTCTACACCGGATGGAGAAACTCATGAGGTTGAGTTTAATTCATCTGAACCTGGTAACTTCAATACTTCATTTAATCCTGGTGCTCAGGGTGTCTATAACATAAATGTTGTAAGATATGAAGGCGATACAGTTGCGGGTTATACATCCGCCCTTGCAACAGTTCAGTTCCTTGAAGAATATAAGGTCGATAATAGTAACGATAATTTCGTGTCTTATGTTGAGAAGGAAGGACGAATAATAACTGAAGATGAGAAGCTGTTTACAGCACTTAAGACTAAGAACAGAAAGAGACATAATATAACAATTCTTTTGCTGATCATTTCTATTCTGTTGCTTATATTTGATATAATAGTCAGAAGGTTCGGATTAGAACTTCATCTTCCTGCAAAACGCGAGAAGAAGGTAGTAGTCCAGCAGACAGATACAGAGGAAAATGAATCCGCTGTAACCAAGCTCAGGAAGAGAAGAAGTGATCTTGAGGATAAGGCTAAGAAACCTGCAGATGTACCACCTGTTCAGGGACAGCCACAACAGCGCCCACCTCAGGGACAGTCGCAGCAGCGTCCGGCACAGGGACAGTCGCAGCAGAATTCCCTCCATGGACTTGCCAGTCAGAAGGCTGCTCAGAATCAGCAAAGAGCTGCTATGCAGCAGTATCAGCAGAGACCGGCTCAGAGTTCACAGCAATACCAGAAGCCGCAGCGCCCGGCACAGGGACAGCCACAGCGCGGCAAGAAGCAGCAGAGAGATATGCTAGATACATCTGCGCTTCTTAAGAAGAAAAACGAAAGAAATATAGATAAGAAATAGTCAGTGGGTATATAAGAAAGGTTTGCCAGAAAAAACCCAGGCGAGAAGGAAAACATGACTACTAAAAGTTTATTTATAGCAGAAAAACCGTCGGTTGCCCAGCAGTTTGCAGATGCACTTAAGATATCAGGCAGCCGTAAGGACGGTTATATAGAAAATGACAATTATATAGTGACATGGTGCGTGGGTCATCTGGTGGCGATGAGCTATCCTGAGGTTTATGATCCATCACTGAAGAGATGGTCCTTTGATTCCATCCCGTTTATTCCTGAAGAATATAAGTATGAAGTTATCCCGGCGGTAAAAAAACAGTTTGATATAGTGAGCAGACTTCTCAACAGAGATGATGTGGAGACTATATATGTCTGTACCGACTCGGGACGTGAAGGAGAGTACATCTACAGACTGGTGGACAGCCTGGCAGGAGTACCTGATACAAAGAATAAGAAAAGAGTATGGATCGATTCCCAGACAGAGGAAGAGATATTACGAGGCATAAGAGAAGCTAAGGATCTGTCAGAGTATGATAATTTAAGCTGCTCCGCTTATCTCAGAGCTAAAGAAGATTATCTGATGGGTATCAATTTCTCAAGAGCCCTTACGCTAAAATATTCCTATCCTGTAAAGAATTATCTGGGAGTGGATAAATGTGTCATTGCCGTGGGCAGGGTTATGACCTGTGTACTGGGAATGGTAGTGAGACGAGAGAGGGAAATCAGAGATTTTAATTCCACACCATTCTACAGAGTTGTGGCATCGGTGGGAAAGAAGGCTTCAGAGGAAGATGATACCAAGCTTTTTGATGCCGAGTGGCGTTGTGTAGAAGGAAGCAAATACTATGGAAATCCGGGACTTTATAAGGATAATGGATTTCTGAAGAAAGAAGATGCAGAGGCACTTATCAAATCTCTGGAAGATCCTAAGCCGGTTACTCTGAAGATAAAGAGTTTATCCAAGAAGACGGAGAAGAAGAATCCTCCAATGCTTTATAACCTGGCAGAGCTTCAGAATGACTGCTCCAGATTATTTAAGATAAGTCCATCAGAAACTCTGAATATAGTTCAGGAATTATATGAGAAGAAGCTGGTAACTTATCCGAGAACTGATGCAAGAGTGCTGTCTACAGCCATAGCGAAGGTTATAGATAAAAACCTGAGCGGACTTACATCTTATCCGGGACTTGGACAGTATGCAAAGTTTGTAGTGGATAAGGGTGGACATAAGAATATATCTAAATCTAAATATGTAAATGATAAAATGATTACTGATCACTATGCTATAATACCTACCGGACAGGGACTGGGGCAGCTGGGGAAGCTATCAGACATTCAGAGTAAGGTTTATGACCTGATAGTCAGAAGATTTCTGTCCATATTCTTCCCGCCGGCAACCTATAAGAAGATCAGTATGAGTCTGGAGAGAAATACAGAAGAATTCCAGGCTAACTTCAAGGTGCTTGAGAATCCGGGATATCTGAAGATAGCAGATCCTAAGTTCGGACAGAAGAATAAGTCTGCAGAAGAAGGAACTGATCAGAATCAGGATGGTGCTGACCAGGAGGCAAGTGAAGACGTAATGAGCTACGTGGCAGGCCTTAAGAAGGGAGATGTTCTGAAAGGATTGGGCTTCAGTGTCAAGGAAGGTAAGACCAATCCACCGAAGAGGTACACCTCCGGTTCCATGATCCTTGCAATGGAGAATGCAGGTCAGCTTATAGAAGATGAAGAACTAAGAGAGCAGATAAAGGGTTCAGGTATCGGAACATCAGCCACCAGAGATTCAATAATCACAAAACTGGTGAGCAACAAGTATATCACCCTCAACAAGAAAACTCAGGTTCTTGCACCTACATTCCTGGGAGAGATTATATATGATGTGGTACAATACTCCATTAATGATCTGCTTCGCGCTGACCTTACAGCCAGCTGGGAGAAAGGGCTGAGCTATGTAGCCGAAGGTACAATAACTGAAGACGAATATATGGTGAAGCTGAAGGGATATGTAGTAAAATATACTAATGCCGTAAAGCAGGTTAGAAATCAGAACCAGATGCATCTGGTATTTGATAAGACGAAACCATACTATACAAAGAAGTAGAGGGTCATATCGACATATATCTGCTCGTCACACGGCTCTCGCCTCGATTCCGAACGTAGCGGTTCTAAGGCTGTAAAATACACAGCCAAAGAACCGACGTTCTCCAACGGTTCCGTGCAGATATATGTCGATATGACCTCAAGAATGTTGTGAATAATAAAGGAGAGATAGATATGAATACAGTAGAAAACGTTAAAATTACAGCTTTGTATGATCTGAGTCATACAGCGGCAGCTCCACTTATGGAGAAGTATACTTATCCATGGGAGGTTCTTCCTCACATCGGGGAATATATATTAGAACTGGGCAAGGATATAGATGAGAATCATGCAGATGAATACATCAAGAGAGGTGATGATGTATGGATTCACAAGACTGCTACAGTTTTTGATTCTGCCTATATTCATGGACCTGCGATCATTGGTGCGGAGACGGAGGTTCGTCAATGTGCTTTCGTCAGAGGAAATGCCCTGGTAGGCAAGGGCTGCGTAGTTGGTAATTCAACTGAACTTAAGAACGTTATCATATTTGATAATGTACAGGTTCCTCATTACAACTATGTTGGTGATTCCATTCTTGGATTCAAGTCTCACATGGGTGCCGGATCCATTACGTCAAATGTAAAGTCTGATAAGACTCTGGTTGTAGTAAAGGGATATGATGAAAATGCTGATCTTGAGATAGAGACAGGACTTAAGAAGTTCGGCGCCATGCTTGGGGATTATGTAGAAGTAGGATGCAACAGTGTCCTTAATCCGGGTTCTGTAATCGGAAGACATACAAATATATATCCTCTTTCACCAATCAGGGGATATGTTCCTGAAAACAGTATTGTTAAGACTGGGAATGTAATTATTTCTAAAAGAAGTTAAATGTGACAGATGAGGCATGGGGTGGACTATATGAAACAGGGAATTCTGATAGTTAATCACGGAACAGTTTTATCTGATGTAAGGGAGAGAACCATAGATGAAATGGCTCTCAGTATCAAGGATAGATTTGAAGATGCAGAGGTTGGCCTGGCATTTACTGATGCTGATGTAAGACGGGCTCTTCGTGAGAAGGGTGAGAAGGTGCAGAATGTGAAGGCTGCCATGCTTTCTATGAAGGATGCAGGGGTTACAAATCTCTATGTGATACTTACAGATATGATCGATGATGCAGCAGGAAGACAGACTGGTCAGGATATAAGCAGCTGTGCAACGCTTTTTTCAGAGGTTAAGGCTACAAGACCGCTCCTTACACGTAAGGAGGATGTAGAGATATGTGCAAGAGCTCTTCATGGAGCCTTCGGCCAGGACGTGGGTGACGATATCTTTATTGTTGTCCATCCTGGAGATGAAGAAGATGGAAATGAAGAATTAGAAGATCTTGAAAATGCACTTAAGACATTTTTTGGCAAAAAGGCCTATGTGGCAACCATAGCTGGAAAGAAGAGAATGTTCCATGTTCTTCAGGAATTGAAGAACAGCGGCACTGATGAAGGTAGAGTAGTTTTAGTTCCGCTTGAGTTTATGGCTGGTGAGGATGTGGAGAACGTGGTATCCAGAGAGTTTAATGATTTGATTGACAGACTGGCTTTTGAGGGGTACGATGTTGTCTATGACTTTAAGGGGTTAGGTGAATATGAACCTATCCAGAGGATTTATCTTAAACATTTGTATGAGGTAATGAATATATGAATATTATTATAGGTGGTTGTGGCAAGGTTGGACAGGCACTTGCAGATATACTTACTAAATCCGGCCATGAAGTTACAGTCATTGATAAGGATATGGACGCACTTAACAGCGTTACAAGTATGGTTGATGTTATAGGTTATCATGGAGACTGTACCAGTATTAAGGCTCAGGTTGAATCCGGAGTTAAGACAGCAGATCTTCTGATAGCTGTAACAGATGATGATGAGAAGAATATGCTGGCATGCCTTATAGCGAAGAAGACAGGTAGCTGCCAGACCATAGCCCGTATCAGAAGCCCACAGTATACCGATGAGATCAAGTATCTCAGAGATGAACTGGGTCTTTCACTTTCTATCAATCCTGAAAGTGTTGCTGCTGCCGAGATTACAAGACTTATTCAGATACCATCTGCTCTGGAGGTCGATACATTTGCCAAGGGTAAGGTGAGTCTTATCGGCCTGGAGATACCTGAAGGATCTATGCTGGATGGACTCTCTATGAGAGAGATTTCTTCCAAGGTAGGAACCAAGGCTCTCGTGTGTGTTGCTGAACATAATAAGGAAGTATTCATACCAAAGGGTGACAGTGTACTCTATGCAGGTGACAAGATATCTGTCACAGTTTCACTGGCTGACGTCAGTGAATACCTGAACAAGGTAGGTATTAAAGCTAAGAAGATTAAAAATGTACTTATAGCCGGTGGCGGTACTATAGCCTTCTATCTGGCACAGAGACTTATTGCTAATAAGATCCGTGTTAAGATTATTGAGAAGGATATCAATCGCTGCGAAGAATTGTCAGAACTTCTTCCGAAGGCTATGATAATTCATGGAGATGCCACAGAGAAGAATCTGCTGTTACAGGAGTCCATAGAGGATATGGATGCTGTCTGCAGTCTTATGCACCAGGATGAAGCAAATATCCTGCTGTCTCTCTATCTCAATAAATTAAATCCAAATATTAAGTCTATTATAAGAATTCATCGTAATTCATATGAGGATCTGGTTACAGAGCTTCCGGTTGGAAATATAGTAAGTACAAAGCGGATCACTGCTGATTACATAGCCAGATATGTCAGATCTATGGGTAAT
This sequence comes from uncultured Lachnospiraceae bacterium, assembly GCA_946183625.1. GTDB lineage: Bacteria > Bacillota > Clostridia > Lachnospirales > Lachnospiraceae > Eubacterium_Q. The sequence goes on along the minus strand of CAMHCL010000028.1, from coordinate 1,848 downwards.
ACTATGGGCAGTGATGTTGAAGCTATGTACAGGATCATGGATGGAAGAGTTGAGGCTCTTGAATTCCTGGTTGGCGAAGATTTCGGATATTGTAATGTGGCTCTGAAGGATCTGGATATAATTGATGATACTCTGATATGCTGCATATATAGAAATGGCAGTATCATACGACCTGGTGGACATGATACGATCCAGGTTGGTGATAAGGTGGTAATCGTAACCATTAAGTCGGGATTACGAAGTATAAATGAGATTATCAAATAACAGACAGATAAGTAGCAGGTAAAAGTAATGAATTTTAAGATTGTCAGATATACACTGGGAAAGCTTATAGAGTTTGAAGGGTTTCTGATGTTTCTCCCTATCATATGTGGAATCATATATAGAGAGAAAGCTATATTTTCATTGGGAATAGTGGCGGCCATATCTATTATAGCTGGCCGCCTTATAATGTACAAAAAGCCTCAGAAGACTAGTATCAGAGCTAAGGAAGGATTTGTTATAACCGTTCTGGCCTGGTTCATAATGAGTCTTATAGGGGCTCTTCCTTTTGTTATATCAGGAGTTATTAAATCATATACAGATGCAGTTTTTGAAACAGCATCCGGATTTACTACAACAGGAGCAAGTATCCTTAGTGATCTGGAATCTATTCCTCATTGTATAATGTTCTGGAGAAGCTTTACTCACTGGATTGGCGGAATGGGAATACTCGTATTTATGATGATATTCCTTCCATCAAGTGCAGACGAGATGAACATCATGAGAGCGGAAAGCCCGGGACCAAGCGTTGAGAAAATGGTTCCGAAGGTTAGAGAAACAGCAAAGACATTGTATGCCATATATACAGTGATGACTCTGGTTCTTATCATATTGCTCTGCATAACAGGAATGCCGATATTTGATTCTATCTGTATTTCCTTTGGTACAGCAGGTACAGGAGGATTCGGTGTTAGAAGTGACAGTCTGGCCAGCTACAATACTTTTAGCCAGGCAATAGTTACAATAGGAATGATTGCATTTGGCGTTAATTTCAATATGTACTTCCTGCTTATAAAGAAGAAATTCAGTAGTGTTCTAAAATGTGAAGAAGTTAGAACATATCTTATAATAATAGTTGTGGCAATAGCGCTTGTAGCTATCGGTACGGTTCATGGATATGCAAGCGTTCCTGGCGCTGTTCATCATGCGGCTTTCCAGGTGGCTTCTATCATCACAACAACTGGTTATGCAACTCAGGACTTCGGTCTTTGGAATACACTTCCACAGGCTGTTCTGGTCATGATAATGTTCATAGGTGCCTGTGCCGGAAGTACAGGTGGTGGACTTAAGGTCTCCAGATGGGTTCTGTATTTCAAAGAGATTAAGAGAGAAGTTCAGAAGAACATACATCCAAGTGCTGTAAAGAGTATCAGGCTGGACTATAAGCCAGTAAATGAAGGCGTTATCAAGGCGGCAAATGTATTTCTGATGGCATACATTTTCGTATTTGTTGCATCACTTCTTGTGATCAGTAAAGATGGCTTTGATCTGGTAACATCATTTACCTCGATCGCAGCTACTATGAATAATATCGGTCCCGGACTTGGAGTAGTAGGACCTACAGGTAATTTTGCAGATTACAGTGATATTTCAAAATGGGTACTTATCGTAGATATGATCGCAGGAAGACTGGAGATACTTCCAGTGCTTATCTGTATAGCTCCTTCGACATGGAGAAGGAAGTAGATATCAGCAGAGATCAGGGATTGAACTTTGAAATGTAGAAATAAAAGAGCGGATGATTTGGATCATGATATGCCCCCTGTCAAGTAGACAGGGCAAATATCTAAAAAATAGGTGCTTATG
>CAMHCL010000027.1 GCA_946183625.1 uncultured Lachnospiraceae bacterium | reverse complement strand
AGTAGTAAGCATAGCTGGAAGTGAGAATTTAAACTTCTTCATAAGTGCTATAGTGAAGAAAGCCATACCTGCAAACTGAAGAATACTAATGAGAAAGAGTGAATCCGCAATAGTATATGGAGAACTCATTCCAATTGCCATACCAACCAGTATAGGGAGAGTACCTTTGAAGAAACTTAGCAGATATCCATTTCTAAGCAGCTTTACGCCTCTTACTCCCATCTTTGCTGGTGTACTGTTTCTGGAGTACAAGATACCTATACCCATTGAGAACATAAAGAGTGGTGCACCTAGTGGCCCTGCCAGAAATTCCAGTACATTTCTGAATACACCTTTAAGTGGAACCTTTTCTGGGTCAAATACACCAAGTAGTTCATATACATGAACAGTAACCATTACGATGATAGTAAATGCTTTTGCCCAGTCAAATTCGTTCTGCCTTCCTTTATTAACTACTTCGTTGCTAAAAAATTTACTTTCCACGGGTATATCTCCTTCTTTTTGCAAAATACATACCACAACATATCTTTTATTTTATATTAAAACCAGCAATATCACAATTAATATGGTAAATTCATCTTATTTTTCCCATGATTCCTGGTTTCAATTCTGCTGTTTACTCACGACTGAACTAGCAGTATTATGATTATAGTTAATACGACGGAATAATAAGTTTTTTATAGGACGTTAGGGGAGAAGACATATTATGATACTTACAAGTAAAGCTGAATTCACGGATGGTATAAATCGAGTACTCATCACGGAAGATGAGATTCAGGAAAAGATCCGTGAGTATGGTGACATCATAAGCAGGGAATATGAAGGTAAGCCGCTGCTTCTGGTTTCAGTATTAAAGGGAGCTTTTGTTTTTATGGCAGATCTATGTAAGTCTATATCAATTCCGTGTGAGGTTGGATTTATGGCCTGCAAGAGTTATTTTGATAGTACAGACTCTAGTGGAAATGTACAGATTGTCTATGATCTTTCTCAGGATATAAGCAATTACCATGTGCTGATGGTAGAAGATATCGTTGATACAGGGCAGACGCTTGAAGCGGTTACAGATATACTTAAGGTTAGAAATCCGCTGTCACTTAAGGTTATTACTCTCTTAGATAAGCCAGAGAGGAGAGTGGTAGATATCAAGCCGGATTATACTCTTTTTACGATACCAAATTTTTTTGTGGTAGGATATGGACTTGATTATGGTGAGTATTACAGGAATCTGCCTTTTATAGCGGAATATAAGGGGTAAGATTCTTTAAAGGAACAAACTATGAAGAAACAGACGACAATGAGAGTGGTCAGGATAGTAAGCATCATTCTGATAATAGTAGTGGTGGTTCTGACCATCGTACTGCTTAGTAAAAAGAGAAGAGACATGATCACCATTGGTACCGGTGGCACGAAGGGAATGTATTACAATTATTCCCAGAAGCTGGCTGAGATCGAATCGAAGGATCTGGATATCAGGGTGAAGGAGACAGAGGGTTCTCTTGCCAATCTGAGACTTATACAGCAGGGATATCTGGATGTTGCCATTGTTCAGAGTGATGTTCTCTATAATGCGAAGGATGATGGTGGCGAAAGAAAATTCGGAGCTGTTACATTTCTATACATAGAGACTGTTCAGGTGGTGGTAAGGAAAGATTCAGGCATCGAGACAATATCCGACCTGAAGGGCAAGAAGGTAGGTATCGGCAAGAAGGAGTCGGCCATCCCGAAGAATGTTGAGGATTTTCTGTCGGTGTATGGAATGGATATGAGCGATATAGTTGCGGAAAGTCTATCATTTGAGGAGTCGTCAAATGCACTGTCGGCCGGTACGATTGATGCGTTCTTCTGTACTTCGGGAGCTCCAACTGCAGCTATTAGTGAACTGGCGGAGAAGACTGATATCAAGCTGCTTAGTTTTAATAGCGATGATCTCAGCAGGATTTCCAAGCTGAACAAGGGTTATGATGTGACCACTATTCCGGCCGGGACTTATAAAGGTCAGGATAGCGAAGTGAGTACCATTGGTGTATATGCGGTTCTTCTTGCTTCGGACAGGCTGGATGATGACGTGGTTTATAAGATTACGAAGGATATATATGATCATTCTGCTGAGCTGAACGAACATATATCAACATCTAACGGAATCGAGCTGGATAAGGAGAAGGAAAATGTGGTGATTCCTTTCCATGAAGGCGCGTCGAAGTATTATAAAGAGCAGGGCGTCAATGTTGACGATGGCGACGATGCTGATGGCGGTGCCGACGATGCTGGCGGTGCTTCGGATGATGGTGCCGACGACGATGGCAATGAATAGGGGGATATGTGATGGTTGTGAACCTTGATATGTATCAGACCCTTGGACTTGCTACGCTGGTTCTGCTGCTCGGAATATGGATGAAGAAGAAGCTGAAGCTGCTTGACAGATTCTGTGTTCCTGCACCGGTTGCCGGGGGACTGTTTTACGCGATACTGATGTATGCGCTTTATGCGAATCATATAATTGAATTTAATTATGATGAGACCTTGAAGAATGTATGTATGGTCATCTTCTTTACTTCGGTAGGATTTCAGGCAAACCTGAAGATACTGAAAAAGGGCGGAGTCAGCCTGATCATTTTTCTTGTTCTGGTCATAATGCTCGTCATTTCCCAAAATGCACTGGCCATAGCACTGGCGAAGGTTATAGGTGTTGATTCCATGGTGGGACTTTCCACAGGTTCCATTCCTATGGTTGGTGGACATGGAACGGCAGGAGCCTTTGGACCGATATTTGAGGATTTCGGTTTTAAGGGAGCCACGACTCTATGCACAGCTGCGGCTACCTATGGACTTGTGGTTGGGTCACTTATGGGCGGACCTGTGGGACAGAGGCTGATCAAGAAGCATTCCCTGCAGGAGACAGAGGAACAGGAAGATGTAACACCGCTTCTTGAAGAAGAGAAGAAGCATGAACATCATGCGAGAAACTACGCGTCGGCGGCTTATCAGATCGCCATCGCCATGGGAGCAGGAACTGTTATATCATATCTGCTGTCGCTCACGAAGATGACATTTCCGGTTTATATAGGAGCCATGATCGTGGCTGCTATAATGAGAAATGTAGGAGAGTATTCGAAGAAGCTTCACATTCACATCGGAGAGATAAATAGTATCGGTGGTATATGCCTGTCGCTTTTCCTGGGAATTGCGATGATCACTCTGAAGCTGTGGCAGCTTGCAGATCTGGCTCTTCCGCTTGTATTGCTTCTTCTGGGACAGACACTCCTGATGTTCATATATTCATATTTCATAGTATTTAACCTGATGGGCAGGGACTATGATGCGGCAGTGCTTTCTGCCGGTGTATGTGGTTTCGGTATGGGTGCTACTCCGAACGCTATGGCGAATATGCAGGTTATTACTGAGAAGTACAGACCTTCAGTAAAGGCTTATATACTTGTTCCGATCGTGGGAAGTATGTTTGCGGACTTTATAAATAGTTTGGTCATTACCATGTTTATTAATTTTATATAGGATTCTATTTTATACAGGATTCCATTTTATATAGGATTCTATGATTTTAGAATCCCAGAGTTTTTTATGATAAGGAGATGTGGCAAATGGATAGTAAGAATGTTCACATTAAGTTTAATACAGATGATCTGGCAGTGCCTGAGGTAGTTGTGGAAGAGGATGAATCTCGCCACGTTACATTTAACCCAAAGGGCGTATGCTCTGTTAAGATTGATTATGATATTGATGCCGAGGGGAAGTTGCATAATGTTGCTTTCGTAGGAGGCTGCAATGGTAACCTGAAGGCTATCGGTAAGCTGGTAGAGGGCAAGGATGCCAAGGAAGTTGCGGATATACTTCGTGGCAACGATTGTGCCGGCAGAGGTACATCATGTGCAGATCAGTTTGCGAAGTCCATCGACGAGAATTGTTAGTAAGGCTATACAATAAAAAGCCCCGTTCGTATGAACGAGGCTTTAATTAGCTTATTTACTATATTCTTTATACCAATCAGCGAATTTCTTCAGTCCTTCTTGTATAGTAGTCTCTGGTTTGAAACCGAAGTCTTCTTCGAAGGCTTTTACATCTGCGCAGGCTTCCAAGACGTCCTCTGGTCTTTTCTCCATCAGCTCTGTGTGGGCAGTGAGATCGAAGTCTGAAGTAAGAACTCCGGCATTAACTAATTCCTCCTGAAGAGTCTTCAAGTAGTCGGCTTGAGTTTCTGTCTTACCTTTTCCTATGTTGTAGATGGAGTACGGTGCTATTGGAAAACCGTCTTCTCCAGTCTTCTCGGCTGGAGCATTCTTCATGACTCTTACGATTCCTTCAACTACATCATCTATGTAGGTGTAATCCATCTTGTTGTTTCCGTTATTTGTAAGCTGTACATTTTCACCCTTTGCCAGGCTCTTTGTAGCAGAGTAGTAGAACATATCTGGTCTTCCGGCTGGGCCGTAGACTGAGAAGAGTCTGAGACCAGTTGCTGCGACGCCGTACATTTTACTGTAACTATAGGCCAGCAGCTCGTCGGTCTTCTTAGTTGCGGCGTAGAGTGATACTGGATAATCTGTCTTGTCGCCTGTGCTGAATGGCACTTTTTCGTTTGCACCATATACGGATGATGAAGATGCGTATATAAGATGCTCAACGCCTGGATGACCGCTGACCTTGCTGAATCTGCAGGATTGAAGTATTCCGTAGAAACCAATGATATTGTTTTCAAGGAATGTGTCTGGATGATGTACTGAGTAACTGATTCCAGACTGGGCTGCGAGGTTCACAACGATTGATGGTTTATAATTGGTAAATGTATTTCTGAGCAGATTGTTATCAGCTATGTTGCCCTTGATGAATACATATTCTACGGGACTGCTTTTTGCTGCTTCTTCGATCTGTTCGAGTCTGTATTTCTTGAGCGATGAATCGTAATAATCATTCGTGCTGTCGATGTTGAGTATGGTACCGGCTTTCATTTCCTTCAGCAGGCGCATGATAAGGCTTGCTCCGATGAAGCCTGCACCTCCGGTTATAAATATAGTTCTGCCGTTTAATTCAAGTTTTGTTTTTTCGCTCATGGTATAAAGTCCCTTCCTATTTGGTCTCTGTTATTTCATCATTAAACCAAAACTATTATAAGCAAACTATTTTGAATTATCAATGTGGTTATTGTTCTTTTCCGATTCGATATGATAGAATAACTATATCTGTTGAAGGAGGAATTGTATAATGAAAATAGGTTGCGTTAAAGAGATTAAGAACAATGAATTTCGTGTAGGACTTACACCTGACAATGTCATCGCTTATGTAAATGCGGGACATCACGTATATATCGAGAAGGGTGCCGGAGTTGGCTCTGGTTTCTCAGATAATGAATATGTTAATGCTGGTGCAAGCCTTATCGATAATGCGAAAGAGGTTTGGGACCTGGTTGATATGATGATCAAGGTTAAGGAGCCTCTCGAAGAAGAATATAAGTATTTCCATGAAGGACTTATCCTTTACACTTATCTGCATCTGGCTGCTGACAAGGAACAGACTGATGCGCTGCTGGGTGGCAAGGTTAAGGCAGTTGCTTATGAGACGATCATGGAGAAGGATGGAAGCCTTCCATGTCTCGCTCCTATGTCTCAGATAGCAGGCCGTCTTTCTATTCAGGAAGGTGCTAAGTACCTCGAGAAGAAGTTCGGTGGTGAGGGTATACTTCTCGCCGGTGTACCTGGTACACCTAAGGCAAATGTTGTTATCCTCGGTGGTGGTACAGTCGGTATGAATGCTTGTAAGATTGCAGTTGGTATGGGCGCAAATGTAACTATACTCGACATCAATCTTAAGAGACTCGAACAGCTTGATAACATGTTTGGTGCACACATTCAGACACTTGTTTCAAGCGACAGCAATATCGAGAGAGCAGTAAAGGATGCTGACCTGGTTATCGGTTCAGTACTTATCCCAGGTGGTTCAACACCAAAGCTCTTCAAGAAGAAGTATCTTCCAGAGATGAAGGACGGAGCTGTATTCGTAGACGTTGCTATCGATCAGGGTGGATGTGGAGAGAGCAGCCGTGTTACTACACATGATGATCCTGTATACATTGAAGAGGGCGTAGTTCATTACTGTGTAGGAAATATGCCTGGTGCAGTTCCAAGAACAAGTACTATCGCACTTACAAATGCAACACTCAGCTATGGACTTCAGATCGCATCTTCAGGACTTGAAGAGGCAAGCAAGAAGAATCCTGCTATCGCAAGCGGTGTTAACTGCTATGCTGGTTCACTTACTAATAAGAATGTTGCTGATGCGCTCGGTATTGAGTTTAAGGCTTTAGATGAGATTATCTAAGAGTCGTAAGTACATTTGAATAACACACAAAAAAGCTCGCTAGCTACCATTTTGGTACGTCTAGCGAGCTCTTTATGTGAAGGGTTATTATGATATCTTAGTTATGCGATGATCGGGCCGAATGGATTGATGGCATCTCCACCAAACAGGATACACTGATCGTTTTCAGGATAGTTCTGCCATGGTGCCCATCTATCGTCTTCTCTTGGAATATATATGCAACCGCCGGCAACCATTGCAAGCTCATCATCATCAAGCTCTCCAAGTGAAAGCTTTCTCTCGAAATCTGTGAACTCCTCAGCTGTAAAGTCAAAGCTGTTCTGCTTAGCTATAGGAACTATAACTGCTGCAACTGCGGCTACAACCTCGTCCATTGTGAGGTCTTCAGTCTTCTTCTGAACCTTCTCTGCATATACCTTATCGGCTTCAATTATCTGATCCTGAATATCAGTATTTTTTGTTGCGAAATCTAAAAATTTTACGATGTTTTCCTTTGACATAGTTTAATCCTCCTCCTAAAAACCGGTGTTTTTTATCTAATCACATTATTTACAATCCAGAGTGGAAAATGGAGACAAAATTTTATTTTGATTTTTTATGTCTCCATATGTGCATTTTAAATGTATCTAATATAGTTAACATAATTGATCCGAAACTGAAGGGGTCAATTTTAATATAAAAATACGATAGGAGGTTAGCGGTATGAATACAGAAATTTTAACAAATAACAATAAGGGACAGGTCGATCCATATAGCCCTATATTCCTATCGGGTGCATTTAATCACGACGTGCCACACGACGAATTAATGTTTCAGATGATGGCTCGCCAGCTGCAGCAACTGTTTGCGAAGCTCAAGCATTGATGTGTTGAGATGTACAGTAGTACATCTCAACTTTTTTTGTTCCAAAATCTTGTTTTGCTTTATATCTTACCCAGTATTGATATATAATGAGAGAGTGAAACATCTTTATGTATTAGGAGGGGGTTATATGGCAGAACAGAATACAAAGGCTATGTATAAATTATCGTATGGACTTTTCATCTGTACGGCGGTTTCAGGGGAGAAGCTGAATGGCTGCGTTACTAATACAGCAATTCAGGTGGCTTCTGAGCCGAACCTTATATCAATCGCAATCAACAAAGCGAACTTAACCCATGACATGGTTAAGGAGACGGGCAAATGTAACATCTCCGTTCTCAGCACCGATGCGGTATTCGAGACATTTAAACATTTCGGCTTCCAGTCCGGAAGAGACGTGGACAAGTTTGCGGATTATCCGAAGGAATACTACAGCATGGCTGATAATGGGATTCCTTATATCACAAGAGGAACCAATGCATACTTCTCACTGAAGGTAGTTCAGGATGTAGATCTGGGCTCCCATACACTATTTATCTGTGAAGTAGAATTTATGACAGTGCTGTCAGACGTTGAGTCCTGCACCTACGCTTACTATCAGGATAACATCAAGCCAAAGCCTGAAGCAGTGGGAACAACTCCAACAGGCGAGACTGTATGGCGCTGCACCATCTGCGGCTACGAGTATGTAGGCGAAGAACTGCCGGATGATTTCATCTGTCCATGGTGCAAGCATCCTGCGTCAGATTTCGAGAAGGTAGTGAAGTGATAGTGAGATAATTGAATATGATTATTATATTACGATAACGAATATGGCCGGTGCGTGACACCGGTCATATTTTTTTGGAAATATATTGTGCATACTGCAAAATATGGTATAATAAATTGGTGCTGACACAACTTGTAGTGTTTGGTTGGTTGGTCGGCTGACTGGGGTTTTTACGTTACATTTTGTTACGCTTTATTTTGGGGATTAATACGATGGAGAACGGTAATGGTAAATATGGTGTTATCATAATATTTGAACTTCTTATAATAATTGGTCTATATCTGGGTATCAAGATTGTGAACCCGGAGATAGTGGTTAAGGACCAGATAGTTGCGGATGCCCGCGAGATCTTCAATCCGGAGGAAGATACTGAGGAGGAAGAGATGGAGGTGGCTGAGGCCGGCATCAGCGACAAGCTGGTTTTCTTTGGTGACACATCTGAAATGTATGCTGAGGACGTAAATCCTGAAGCGGCTGGAGATGGTGCAACTTCTGATGGGAGCACTTCTGAAGGCTATGCAAATGGCGTAGGTGCTGATGGTACTGCGTCTACGGATTCTCTGTTCTCATATCCAGACATCGATTTCGCTCCTCATGCAGTTGAATCAACTCAGCCTACAAATTATCTGATATCCACTGAGGTGGCTGTGGGTGATACTATCCTGGCTGACAAGGCCGAGTATCCTGCACAGAGCATCGGTGATATAACCTTTGAGACTGGCAGCAAATATACTGACCAGGAAGGTGTCTTTACATTTCGTGGCAACAATTTCCGTGACAATCCTACATATGGTATGTCGAATTTCTCTACCGGCCAGCTCTCTCCAGTGTGGAGTGCACAGACCGGAGCTCTTACATTTAAGGATGCGACCTGGAGTGGAAGTGGATGGACAGGCCAGCCGCTCATGAGGCACTGGTCAAGGGAAACGAAGGCTCACATGAATATGTTCGACTGGGCGAAGGAGGATGATTCTCTTGTAGAGGTTATCTATGCCTGCATGGATGGCAAGATATACTTCCTTGATCTTCGTTCTGGTCAGCCGACGCGAGATCCTATGGATCTGGGCTATACCTTCAAGGGTTCGGGAGCTTTAGATCCACGCGGTTATCCACTGATGTACGTAGGCGCAGGCTATGACAGAGATGATGCGACGGCCAAGTCTTTCATCATAAATCTTCTGGATTGCAGCATCATATATACATTTGGCGACTGTGATCCTTTCTCGCTGAGAGGAAGTCTCAGTTATTTCGATTCTTCACCGCTGGTTGATCCGGAGACGGATACTCTGATATATCCAGGTGAAAATGGAATCCTGTATCTGATCCATCTGGGTACGAATTATGATGAGTCAGCCGGTACCCTTAGTCTGGCTCTTGATAAGGTGGTGAGATGGCGCTATAGTTCTGTCAGAACTACAAGGGAGAAGTATTGGCCTGGTATGGAAACCAGTGCGGCTATTTATAAGAATTATTTATTCATTGCGGACATCGGTGCGAATCTGATCTGTCTGGATCTTAATTCCATGCAGACCATCTGGGTTCAGGATATACTGGATGATTCCAATTCCACACCGGTTCTGTCTATAGAAAATGATCATCTGTACATTTACGTAAGCACCTCATTTCACCTGGGGTGGAGAAGCAACAGCTCGGCTACAGTACCTATCTGGAAGATAAATGCTGAAACCGGTGAAATAGTATGGCAGACGGAATACGTATGTTCTTCTATTGAAGGTGTATCAGGCGGAGTTCAGTCCACTATTGCAGTGGGGCGTGGAAATCTGAATGATATGATCTACGTTACAGTTGCCATGAGCCATGGTACCGGTGCGGGAGATACGGTTGCCCTCAGAAAATCTGATGGCGCCAAGGTATGGGAACTGACAACAGCCTACACCTGGTCGTCACCGGTATGTGTATATAATCAGGCTGGAGAGGGCGAAGTGATTTTCGGCGCAAGTGATGGAAATCTGCGCTGTCTCAACGGTCAGACAGGAGAGGCCAAGAGCCTTATCTCCATCTCCTCCGGCAACATAGAAGCTTCACCGGCAGTTTATGAAGATTATCTTGTTGTAGGAACCAGAGCAGGTAATATCTGGGGTGTTCATCTTGACTGATTAGTCATATGCGTATATCATGCTTAAATGTTGATTCAAAGCATGACACTTGAATCATCAGGCTTGCGAAAGGATATGACTATGAAAAGATTCATATTTAGAATTTTGATATTGTTGGTTCTCTGTACAGGTGTGGCCGCGACTTATCATGTAACGGCTTATGCTGAGGGAGAAGAAGAGTATACAGAGGAAGAGAAGGAACAGGCCAAGGCCTGGCTTTCTGCCCATGGATATCCACCAACCAGAGCCGGAGCTGAAGCAGCTTATGCTGATTTCCTGGCTGGTAAGTTCGACGATGATCCGGAGGTTATGAGAATTGCCCGTGAACACGGACTTATAGATGATGAGCCGGTAGAACCTGGATCGGAACATGCAACTGGAGAAGACATCTTCATGACAGTTGACACCCAGGGAAATGTAACGTCTTTCATGACCTACAACATGGATGTGAATCATATGAAGGAGAAAGCAACACCGGATGAGGCAACTCCTACTAAGGCAACACCAACTGTTGCAAAACCTGAGAAGCCTACTCCGACACAGCCGAAGGTGGCAACTCCTGCAGATACTGAAAAGAAGCCGGAGATAGGACGTAAGCTGCCTGAGACTTCTCTTGGAATGAAGATCCTGAAGGTCGTATACATCATAGTAGGCGTGCTGCTCAGTGCAGGACTTATAATATTTCTGGTCCGCCGTAGATAGAATAATATAGTGATTTGATTTATATCGAAATAAAGGCAATCCGATTGGATTGCCTTTTATCTTCTCTTATGCTGTTTCTTCTCGATGTACATTAGCTTGTCGGCCTCTCTCAGGTAGTCCTCTGAGATACTTGTGATGTCCAGCCCGTCATTTCTGGTTGGGACACGCAGGTAGCAGCCGATGCTGACAGATATGTCATATGGTTTGTCGTCCTGCAGGCAGGTCTCCTCGATATTCTTTCTGATCCTGTTTGCGAGAGCATTACATTTATCCTCATCATAATTCTTTGCCAGTATTACGAATTCGTCGCCGCCGGAACGGATACAGATTTCGTCTCCAGTGGAAGCGTTCTTCATGGCATTGCCGATGGTGATGAGGCAGTAGTCGCCTTCGTCGTGGCCATAGCTGTCGTTGGTGATCTTCAGGTTATCCATGTCGATCAGCAGAACCGCAAGGCCGGTGCCTTCCTGCTGGCATTCCTTATAATAGTTCGGGAAATGTAACGAATATCCGCGTCTGTTATACATGCCCGTCAGAGTATCTGTGGCATACAGGCTCTCGAGCCTCTCAACTGCAACCTTCAGCTCCTGCTTCACGCGCCAGTTCTCCAGCATGGTACTTACATTTATAAACCAGGACTTGATGTTGGCCTGGGACATATTCTTGAGGTTCGGGGATATGATGAAATATCCCAGGAAATACTGCATATGGTGAACAGGTACCAGATAGTAAGCCTCCGGGTCGTCCATCATTTCCTGAGGAAGCAGCTGACCTCTCTTCATTTTCTCTCTACGGATCGACTTGCCATTATATATTCCGCACACAACGTTAAATGTACAGTCGTCGAAATCTTTGCTTTCGTTTATGACATGCTGCTTCTCCCAGCCATCCATAAGGCATAGCACAGCATTTGTAAATCCGGTTTCAATACAGCAGCTCTCCTCGATCTTGTCGAAAACGTCATAATTGGTTTCGGCAGAAGAGATGCTGAGGATGAGATTCGTACAGGATTGCGAAAGTCGTCCCAGCTTCGTGATGACTGTCGCATAATTGTCCTTCAGCTCGTCCTCCTGATATATATGCTTCGGCATACAGCCGCAGGATTGTCTACATTTTAGAATTCCCGGTTCTGCGGTTATGTGAGGTACTTCCTGTCCATCCCACAGCTTGGCCAGAATCTTGATACCGTTCTTGCCCACCTGCTCAAATGGCTGAGCAGAAGTAGTGATGGATGGATCGTGGTACTTCGACTGGATGACATCATCATAACCTGTGACAATGATCTCCTCCGGCACATTGTAGCCGCGGCGTATCAGTTCATCGGTGATTCCGATGGCCATGTAGTCGTTGGCACATACGATGGCGTCCGGAAGCAGACGTTCCTTATCCATTTTATATTTATTCAGAATCTGTTCTACAACTCGCTCGGCGCAGTCATACCACAGATTTCCAACTACGATGTTGCTGTCGTCGTATGGAAGGTTATGCTTCTCCATTGCCTTCTTAAATACATTTAATCTGTCTTGGCAGAATGTCAGATCTAGATTTCCGGCAACGTGAATAAGCTCACGGCAGCCATGATCTTTTATCAGATGATCAATGATCTCCATGAGTGAGATATTGTGGTCATTTATTACATTGTAAGAGTATTCGGATACGTCGCCCAGAGTTACTACAGGGCAAGGACTATTTTTCTTGATATTGTTGATAGTATCAAGAAAGAGTTCGGGCATATAACTGTCATAAGATATAAGCCCGTCAAAATGATTTAGATTCGGTAATTTGTATATAGCTACGTCTCCAATATCATAATCAGAAAAACGATTATACTCAGTGTTAGAATAATTATCACTGAAACTAGCAAAAAAAATCAGCTTTACATTCTGTCGCTTGGCTTCCTGAATGCATCCGTATTCAGTTGTCCTTACCATATCCTGGTAAATGTCAGCGATAAAAGCTGCAACAACTTTACGCTTCATAAACCTTCACCCCACGCATATAATTTTGAAACCATCCTACATAAGTATAGCACATTTCACGCGCCTTTTGGAATGTGTTTTTAAAATATGAAAAACCAGAATATGAATTCCCACCAATCCCGGTTGATTGATTGGGAGAGGGAAAGCGCAACCAATGCGGGGCGCTTTTTAAGTGGAACCGAGGGCGGGTGATTATCATTTCCAAATGGGAAATAATATGATAAAATAAGATATTGTGGTTATATCTTTATTAGTGTTAATCACAATGAAAAATCTTATTTATATCAAGATAATAATCATAAGGAGAAGGAACTATGAAAGTACAGGATTTTGTATCAGTTATTGACTCTGATTTTTACACAGGTGTTCCGGACAGCCAGCTGAAGGCTCTCTGCGATTACCTGATGAATACATATGGAATAGACAAGAATCACCACGTGATCGCTGCGAATGAGGGTAACTGCACAGCGCTTGCTGCAGGTTATCATCTGGCAACAGGCAAGGTGCCTGTAGTTTACATGCAGAACAGTGGTGAGGGAAATATAATCAATCCGGTTGCTTCACTCCTGAATGACAAGGTTTATGCAATCCCTGTTATCTTCGTTGTAGGATGGCGCGGTGAGCCAGGCGTTCACGATGAGCCTCAGCATATCTACCAGGGAGAAGTTACAGTGAAGCTTCTTGAAGATATGGACATCGATACTTTCATAGTTGGACAGGACACAACAGTTGAGGAAATGCGCGACGTAATGGAGCGTTTCAAGGAAGTGCTTGCTACAGGCAAGGACGTGGCATTTGTCATCCGCAAGGGTGCCCTCACTCTTGATGACAAGGTTACTTATAAGAATGATAATGAAATGGTCCGCGAGGAAATCATTCGTCATATCGCAGCTGCAACTGGCGAGGACCCAATCGTTTCTACAACTGGTAAGGCCAGCCGCGAGCTCTTCGAGATCAGAGAGGCAAATGGCCAGAGCCACAAGTACGATTTCCTGACTGTTGGTTCTATGGGCCACAGCTCATCCATCGCTCTGGGTGTTGCAATCAACAAGCCGAACACCAAGGTTTGGTGCGTGGACGGCGACGGCGCACTCCTGATGCACATGGGCTCCATGGCGCTTGTCGGAACAAATGCACCGGCAAATATGGTTCACGTAGTCATAAATAACGGCGCCCATGAGACAGTTGGCGGCATGCCTACAGCAGCCGGCGGCATCGACATCGTTGCAATCGCCAAGGCCTGCGGCTATCCAAACGCTGTTTCAGTTGACAACTACGACGACCTGGACAAGGAACTTGCCGCTGCAAAGGCGCGCAACGAACTCTCACTTATAGAGGTAAAATGTTCTATCGGCGCTCGTGCCGACCTTGGCCGCCCAACTACTACAGCACTTGAGAACAAGCAGAACTTTATGAATTATTTGAAGGAATTATAAAGTGGACAACAGCGAGAGAAGAGAGAAAATTGTATCGCTCCTGATGGAGAAGCCGGTTCCGGTGAGCGCAAGCAAACTTGCGAGTAAGCTGGATGTCAGCAGACAGATCATCGTCGGTGATGTGGCACTGCTCCGTGCAGAGGGACACGATATCGTGTCCACCCCGAGAGGCTATGTCTATGGCGAAATGCCTGATGGCTATACCAGACGCATCGCCTGCCGCCATGAAGCTGACGGAACCCGGGAGGAATTATATATCCTGGTGGATGCAGGCTGCACCGTTGAGGATGTCATAATAGAGCATCCGGTATACGGCGAACTGGTGGGAACCCTTCAGCTTTCTAGTCGCTATGATGTGGACGAATTCATGGACAAGTTGTCGAAGCAGAAAGCAGCTCCGCTTTCCGCCCTGACCTATGGAATCCACCTTCATACCATCAGAGCCGACAGCAAGAAGAAGCTGGATAAGGCAGTTGAAAAACTCCGCGAGAGTGGATTTATATATGAAGAGTGACATGCTTTATCGATATGATATGAACGGTCGATGTAATGTATGGTTGATGAAATATATGGTCGATATGATATGCGTGTTAGTGTGTAGAAATATTATACAGAGAAAGGAATAAAAAAAATGAGTATCAGAGTAGGAATATTAGGATATGGAAATCTTGGAAAAGGTGTTGAGAAGGCAGTAGGCGTTGCTGAGGATATGGACCTTGTGGGCGTATTCACAAGACGTGATCCTGCAAATGTATCTATTGATTCGGGCGCTAAGGCTTATCATGTTGATGCCCTTGAAGGCATGAAGGATGATATCGACGTTCTGGTTATCTGCGGCGGTAGTGCTACAGACCTTCCTGAAATGACACCTAAGTACGCAGCAATGTTCAACGTAATCGATTCATTTGATACACATGCGAACATTCCAGTACATTTTACAAATGTAGATAATGCTGCTAAGGCAGCTGGAAAGATCGGCATCATTTCATGCGGATGGGATCCGGGAATGTTCTCACTGAATCGTCTCTACGCAACATCGGTTCTGCCGGGCGGCGAGGCTTATACTTTCTGGGGCAAGGGCGTCAGCCAGGGCCACTCTGATGCTATCAGACGTATAGAGGGAGTTGTTGATGCGAGACAGTACACAGTGCCTGTTCCTGAGGCACTCGATGCAGTTCGTTCAGGCTCAAATCCTGAGCTCACAACTCGCCAGAAGCACACTAGAGTTTGCTACGTTGTTGTTGAGGACGGCGCAGACAAGGCGAAGATCGAGCAGGAGATAGTGACAATGCCGAACTATTTCGCTGATTACGATACAACAGTTAATTTCATTTCTGCAGAGGAGATGAAGCGTGACCACAGCGGACTTCCACACGGCGGTTCTGTAATCTACACAGGCACAACAGCTGACGGCCAGAACACGCACGTGATCGAGTACAGCCTGAAGCTCGATTCGAATCCTGAATTCACAGGTTCAGTGCTTGTGGCTTATGCAAGAGCTGCTTACAGAATGAACCAGGCAGGCGACGCTGGCGCAAAGACAGTCTTCGACGTTGCACCTGCACTTCTTTCACCACTTAGTGGAGAAGAGATGAGAGCACATTTGCTGTAAGGAAATGAGAGGTTAATTATCGAAATGAGAAAGAGTATTTATATGAAACAGCTGGTTCGTAGTTCAGTACTGGTTTGTGCTTTGGCGGCTGGACTTGCGCTCCAGGGATGTGGAGAGAAGGAGTCCCCTCCAATGGACACTCCGGATACGACAGAAGTGACAACAGAAGCTACAACTGAGGCAACTACAGAGGCAAAAGAGGATGATGAATCTGAAGTGATCGCTATTGGTGGTGATTCATCACCTAGTGATGCTGGTGAAGGTGATGCATCGGCTGATAGTGGTTCGTCAACAGGCGACAGGCCTGAGAAGAATGGCTTTGATCCGGCAACTGCAAAGGAGACAGATTTCTTTGGATACAAGTTCCAGGTTCCGGATTATTTCCCAGAGCCAGAGTATACAGAGGCACATGATGAGTACACATACTTCCTCGAAGATAATCAGAAAGCATATTTTGACATAAGTTCTGTTAAAAGTGATATAACAAGAGAAGACTTTGAAAGTCAAATGAACGACATGCCGAAGTACGCTCTTGAGGGAAGAGATGCAACCATAACAGAGTCAGATATCATTACAATGGATGGCCACAAGGCACTTAGATTTGATTTTGACTATGTTCCGGAAGGCAGGACAGAAACTGCAAACTGCCGTATCTACTATTTCTTTGATGATGTAGGAAAGCAGCTGATCTGTATCGGCTTTGCTCAGTCTACGGATTCAGAATATGACTATTTCAGTGACATCGAGAAGATGGTTGATGGAATGAGTAAATAATGTATCCAAA